>JBEBGW010000384.1:0-4131 GCA_040081025.1 Pyrinomonadaceae bacterium
TGGTAGCGGCAGCTCCGCACTCTATCGCCGTTACGCAGATCGGTTGGCTCGTCGGCATGCTGGCTTGGGTCCTCAGGCTGTTCGTTTCGCCTCGCTCAAAGGTCCGTATCTCGTCGATAGGGATCGCCTTGGCCGTCCTATTTGTCTGGAGCGCGATCAGTTCCGTGTTCTCATACGAACCGACGGTATCGCTTGATAAACTCCGAGCAGTATCGATATTCCTGATATTCATTTTTGCGTTGAATGTGCTTCGCAGTCGCCGCGCGATTCACATGGTCGCCTTTCTCCTGATCGGTTCGTGTATGGTGAGTGTCGCGTGGACGCCCATCCAGAAGCTGATGGGTCGCGGAGTCGAGATCTCTCAGCTTTCACCCGAAAGTCCTTTGACACAACTAGGAGTGCGAGATGGGGACGTGATCTCGCGAGTCAACGGGAGACGGGTAGACAGTCCTGCCGAAGTTATCGAACGATTGGCCGGTCGAGGGTCTTCAGCACTTGAAATGAATCGGCTTGACGCGGTGTTTAGGATCGACGTTGATCGTGCGGCTCTTATTGTCGCCGATACACCAGAGGCTCAACTGGGCTTTGGCGCGTGGACGCGATGGCGAGGCTTTCGTGCCGCCGGATTCTACGGACATTTCACGACATACGCTGAGGTTCTCCAATTGATCGGAGCTCTGGCGTTCGGACTGTTAGTAGCAGCGTTAATGTGGGGCGGCCATATCCGACCGGCTCTCGCTCTGGGCGTTGGCGTCGCCGGGATCGGATTCGCCCTATTGCTGACGGTGACGCGAGCATCACAACTCGCGTTCATGATCTCGTCGATGTCTATAGTTCTACTCGGAGCCTCGCGGAAATTCATTCTGATCTCCGTTGCGATCGCGGTTCCCATTGGCGGTTTCGGCCTTTACTTTCTCCAGCAACAGCGGCAAGTTGCCTTTTTTGACAGCAAAGACGGCTCTATCCAGTGGCGACAGATGATGTGGCGCGACGGGTTCCGGCTGCTGCAGGAGAGTCCGCGACACCTTCTGGTGGGAGTCGGAATGGATTCGATCAAAGACCGCTGGGAAGAGTGGGGATTTTTCGATAAAGGATGGCAACCGATGGGGCATTTTCATTCCACGCCGATCCAACTCGCGGTCGAGCGCGGAATACCCGCATTATTGATCTGGCTGATCGCCTTAGGCTTATATGCACGCACGCTATGGCGTGCGCTTAAGCGTTCAGTGGGTAGCACAAGCGATTGGCGGAGTAGGGGCATACTACTCGGCTGCATAGGATCTTTGATCGGGTTCTTTGCGAGTGGGCTGGTGCATTACAATCTCGGCGATCAGGAAGTGGCAATGGTCTTCTTTATTCTCATGGCATTCGGCGTAAAACTCTCAGAACTGCCGCCGCCAGATGATCTACTGCTCGCGGATGCTGAGATCCTACAGCCTAGTGCTTGACGTTGTAGAGCACGTAAACACACCCGTTCTTTAACTGCTTACAATCAATAAGTTCAAGGTCAGTTTGCCTCGCGGTTTTGTGGAACGATGGGATTCCCGAGCCCAGCAGGATCGGATGGATGTTGAATCCGACTTCGTCGATGACACCAGCCTCGAAAAGGGACGCTGCCAGAACGCCGCCGCCCATCAGGCAGATATCCTTTCCATCTTTGGCTTTAAGCGATCGGACCAGATCGGCGGCTCCGGTCGAGACGATGGTCGCACCCTTGTGTTCGCCCGGATCCATCGTGGTAGAGAAGACGTAGGTCTCGATGCCTGAGTCGTCGCCGGCGCCTGTGGGAGCATTTGCCATCGCCACTTCGTATGTCGTGCGTCCCATCAGCATCGTGTCGAATCGAGTCCAGCTATCTTTCATCAATTCCGCAACTTCGTCGCTGAACATCAGCCAGTCTACCGCGCCGTCTTCACGGGCCAAATAACCGTCCAAACTGCACGCCCCGCCGTAAACCACCTTTCGCATGTTCACCTCCCCAAGCGTTCAGCATTGTAATCCGAAACTTATGCCAGGCGCTAAGCGTATCGAAGTGAAATACAGTTCTCCGAAAAAAATTCATGATGAAAAACAAGGTTCTGCTCCGTGTCACATCTGCGCTAGTGCTGAGTGCGTTCATCGTTTCCGGAATTCCCGCGGTTGGTTACGCACAAACCGCAGCCGCACCGGCGGCAATAGACTTCAGCGGCGGTCTTGCAGCTATCGAAGCCAAGGTAGAGGCTCGCCGCAAAGATCTTGGAATTCCGGGAATGTCACTCGCGATCGTTAAAGACGGCAAAGTTATCTACGCGAAGGGCTTAGGTTACAAGGACTTTGAGAATAAGGTAGCTGCAACCGCAGATACGCAGTTTGCGATCGGGTCATCGACCAAGGCCTTTACGGCATTAAGCGTTTTAATGACGGCTGATGAAAGCAAACTCTCGCTCGATGCTTCGCCAAAGACGGTGCTGCCGTACTTCAAGATGGCCGATCCGGATACGGATAAGAATATGACCATCCGTGATCTACTGACCCATTCGTCCGGCCTCAATCGGACCGACCTCGCGATGATCACTGGAAAGCTGTCGCGTCAGGAGTTGATCCGCGTAGCGGGTGAAGCGAAGCCGATCGGTAAGCTTCATGAGAAGTTTGGCTACCAAAACCTGATGTATGCGACCGCGGGCGAGACTGTTGCCGTCGCGCAGAAACAGCCGTGGGAAAAATTCGTACCTGCCCGGATGTTCAAGCCGCTCGGGATGACGAACAGCAATATGTCGATCGCCGAGATGGAAAAGGCGAAGGACAAGTCCTTCGGGTACACGTACAACTTCGATACGAAGGAAACAAAGAAGCTGCCTTATCGGCCCATCGATGACGTTGCTCCTGCGGGATCGATCAATTCGTCGGCCAACGATATGGCGAAATGGCTGCAATTTGTGCTTGCGGGTGGCGTAACGGCCAGCGGAAATCGTCTGGTATCCGAAAAAGGCTATCAGGAATGGCTAAAGCCCCAGATGAAGGTCGATCCTGCCGGTTCCGTTAACTACGCCCTCGGCTGGTTCGTCCAAAAATGGAAGGACAAAACGGTAGTGCAGCACGGCGGTAATATCGACGGATTTAACGCGATGGTCGCAATGATACCGGACGAAAAATTGGGTTTCGTAATGCTCACGAATGTTTCCGCGTCATCGCTCGGCGGCGAAATGCTCGATATCGTTTTTTCGAACATACTTGTAAAACCTGCGGCTCCCGAAACTGTCGCGGGATTGGATGTCGCGCCAGAGAAGGAAGCTGGCAAGTTTCGTTTTGAGGTGGCAGGTTTCGATCTTGATGTTCAGTGGGCGGATGGAAAGCTAACAACCACAGTGCCAGGGCAGCCCGTATATACACTTGAAAAGGTCAGCGCCAGAAAATACAAGCTCGGTGGAGCTCCTGATGGTTTTTTCATTACGTTCAAGGACAAAGAACTGCTTCTTGAGCAGCCGCAGGGCAATTACACTCTACCTCGGATTGGAGCTGATACGTCGAAGGCGGCGAGTCCAGTTGCCGCAAGAGAGCTGATCGGGAAATGGGCGGGTGCATTAAACGGCCGCATTCTTGAGGTCAAAGAGGCAGATGGCAACGTTACGGTCAATATCGATGGCCAGCAGCCTTATACGCTGACCCACCGAGCAAAGGACGAATTCAATATGTCGCCACTCCCCGACTCGTTCTGGGTCAAGGTGAAGCGCGGAGCCGACGGTAAGGTAACAGGATTCATTTCGATGCAGCCCCAGGGCAATGTGGAATTTGTTCCCGCGGAGTCGAAGAAGATAGCCATGACGGTCGACGAACTGTATGCGAAAGCGCTGGCGGCTTCGGGCGGCGAAGCGAATTGGAAAAAGATCACGTCACGCGTTACAACGGCTGACATCGATCTTGAGCAACAGGGCGTCAAAGGGAAGTCGACCAGTTGGTCAAAAGCCCCGAACATGAACGTGTCCGAGACCGAAATGTTTGCCATCGGTAAGAAGATCGCGATCGGACGAGATTATTTCGACGGCGTTGATGGCGAGGAGGCATATAGTTTTGCTCCGGCCGAAAAATTTACCGGCAAGCGTTTAGAGGACGTCCGGTTGGCTTCGGACATTTACTCGATCCTTGACTGGAAGG
>JBEBGW010000070.1:0-15358 GCA_040081025.1 Pyrinomonadaceae bacterium
GAGCAGTGTTTGCGGATCTGAGCGGGCGTCATCGCGGAGTTGGAATACGCTCCGCCGCGGTTGCCGTTGGTGTTGAGCCGTGCGAGCTGGATGTCGCGTGCGCGGATGACGCGATCGCGGATGGCGGAGCTGGGTTCGCCGGCTTCCACGCCGCGTCCACGGAGCTCGTCGAACTTCACGGCGGGCACGTCGATGTGAATATCGATACGGTCCATCAGCGGGCCCGAGATCTTACCGACGTAGCGCTGGATGATCTGCGGCGAGCATTTACATTCGCGCGAGGAACCGAAGTATCCGCACGGACACGGGTTCATCGAAGCGACCAAGGTGAAAGAGGCAGGGAACGTTAGGGACGAAGCGGCTCGCGAGATGGTGACCTGCTTATCCTCCATCGGCTGGCGCAGGACCTCGAGCACACTTCGGTCGAATTCGGGAAGCTCGTCGAGAAAGAGTACGCCCAAATGCGCGAGCGATACTTCGCCCGGACGCGGCACCGATCCGCCGCCTATCAGTCCGGCTTGCGATACGGTGTGGTGCGGCGATTTGAACGGGCGCTCGGCGATCAGTCCGGACTTACCAGTCAGACCTGCGACCGAATGGATCTTCGTTATCTCCAGCGCCTCTTCGAATTCAAGCGGCGGCAGTATCGTAGGCAGTCGTTTCGCGAGCATCGTTTTCCCCGATCCCGGCGGTCCGATGAAAAGAATGTTATGTCCGCCAGCCGACGCAACTTCCAATGCACGTTTCGCGGTCTGCTGCCCGCGTACTTCAGAGAAGTCGAGTTGGTAAGTATTCGGCGCCGAGCGAAGTTCGTCGAGATCGAGCTTTGTGGGAGGTATGCGTGTGTTGTGTCCGGCGGCGAGTTCCTGAACTAGCAGCGATGCCTCGCGCAGATCGCGGACGCCGTAAACATTTATCCCTTGGACGACTGCCGCCTCCTTCGCGTTCTCCTCGGGGACGAGTAGATTTTGGACGCCGTGCTCGCGCGCCGTCAACGCGATCGACAACGCACCGCGGACCGGCCGCACGCGTCCATCGAGCGACAGTTCGCCGACGCTCATCAGCTCCGGCAGGCTTTCGGCGTTGCCTAGGTCGCCGTTCGCACCAAGTATCCCGAGGGCGATCGGCAGGTCGAAGCTCGCTCCTTCCTTCTTAACATCGGCCGGTGCCAGATTGATCGTGACCTTGTGGATCGGAAAAAAGTAACCGCTGTTCGATATCGCCGCTCGGATACGTTCCCGCGATTCGCGCACCGCCGTATCCGGCAGCCCGACGATGATTATCAACGCGTCATCCCCGCTCGTCGGTGTAATGTTCACCTCGGCGTCTACAATCAGAGCGTCGATGCCGTAAACGGCCGCCGACTGTGTCAGAAAAAGCATAGGGGTTCGGGACAAAAGAAGATCTTTGGAATTTTAGCCGAAAGTTGTTTGGGGACAAAATACCAGGTGGTCCGAGCCCTAAGTTACTGCTAGGTTCTTTTTCGATTCAAGATAAACGAAATGGTTCCCGCTTTGATACCACGGGTTGATCTTTAGAATGATCCATTTTGCAGAACTACGAATGACGGTAGCGAGGGGCATGTCCTGTACAAATGAATATCTGATCTGATTTGGCCAAATCATGAGATAGTCAGAATCCTCGCGATCTGTCGGCACAACAAAACTGACCAGTAATCCCTCATCACAAGTCGCGTACGCGGTCAAAGCCATTCCAAAGCCTTTCGATTTTCCAGTTTCGAAATGGCGCTGTGCAATTTGCTCATTCTCGTTCGGGAGTGGGAGACGGACAAAGAATGAGGTTTTGTAGGTGTTCGTCTTTTCAGAGAAAACATCTTCCCGAAATGCCCACAACAGCGGTTGCTGTAACCCGTGTTCCGCAAGAAACCCCTTAAACTCATTCACCGCATCGTGAAAGTTCTTGTTCTCAAGCGTCATATGGCTCCACACGAACCGTCAAAGATATAGTATCCGATTCAATTACGAATATTGAGCTATTGGGCCATCTCGCCACTATGGGGTAAGCTACACGGCGATATGGAACAGACTCAAACTCAATTCTACCGGTGGGATGATATGCCTAAGGAGACGGTTTCGGATCTTCTCCAGCGGCGGCTCATCACGGCTGATCGAATGATGCTTACGCATGTTTATTTGCAGAAAGGTTGCGTAGTGCCGCAGCACTCGCACGAGAATGAGCAGTTGACGTATGTCCTTGAGGGCGCGCTGCATTTTTGGATCGGCGAAGACGGGAGCGAAGAGGTGGTCGTTCGGGCGGGCGAGGTGCTCGTGATCCCGTCCAACGTCCTGCACAAGGCCGAGGCCCTGGAAGATACGCTCGACGTGGACATCTTCAGCCCGCCGCGTCAGGATTGGCTCGACAAGACGGACGATTACCTGAGGCAGAAATAGATGGATCTTGGGCTCAAGGGTAAGGTCGCGCTTGTCGCGGCGTCGAGTAAGGGGCTTGGGCTCGCGGTTGCCGAGGAACTAGCCGCCGAGGGCGCTCATTTGATAATGAACGCGCGAGGCGAAGAGGCTCTCAAAGACGCGAGCGACTCGATAGCCAAGCGGTTCGGCTCGGAAGCGCTGGCGGTTGCTGGAGACCTTTCGGTTTCGGCGGATATCGAGCGGATCGTCAGCCAGGGTATCGATCGCTTCGGCCGGATCGATATTCTCGTGACGAATTCCGGCGGCCCGCCCGCAGGACGCTTCGAAGACCTGACCGCGGAGCAATGGGACTCAGCCGTGCGGCTGCTGTTGACCGGCGTGACGGATATCACGCGTCTCGTGCTGCCCGGAATGAAGGAGCGGCGATGGGGACGGATCCTGAACGTGACATCGATCGCCGCAAAACAGCCGGTCGAAAATCTGATGCTTTCGAACGCCCTCCGTGCCGGCTTGACCGGGTTCTCAAAAACTCTCGCGGCAGAGGTCGCCGCGCATGGCGTCACCGTAAACACAATTCTCCCCGGTTACACGGCAACGGAACGCGTCGAGGAGTTGGCCGAGCACCTGGCAAATAAGGAAGGGATCGAGCCGTCCGCCGTCCGCCGTCGATGGGAAGCCGAGATCCCCATCGGCCGCCTCGCCGAGCCACGGGAATTTGCAGCGATGGCGGCGTTCCTCGTCTCCGAACGAGCCTCCTATATGACCGGCAGCTCTATCGCGGTTGACGGCGGATGGATACGTTCTTTGTTTTGATCGACGCTAAGGTTCTGCGCAAATATCGCGGTCTAGAGGCCGATTCGCCTCACCAGATCCAGAAAACGCGGATCGTTGCGGAGTGCGTCGAATCCGGCTGAGTGTTTGATGTTTACGATCCAACGATCGCGGTGGTCGTATGCCTGCTCCAGCCAGTCGAGGGACTTCTGTTTGTCGCCAGCAAAAGTGAACAAGATCGCCCGCCACAATGCGGAGAACGAAGGTTGGCGTGCGGGGTCTACCTGGTCGATACGTTTCTTCCACGCCGCTTCGATGCCGTTCTTACTTAGCACCGCGCGAAGCTCTTCCGCTGCCGCGCGCTCGCCGAAAAGCTCGACCGATCTGATATACGCCTCGATCGACTCTTTTCGGAGGCCTTTAGCTTCCGATGAAAAGCAGATAAAAATGTAGGGGTAGGCGAAATCCGGATCGGCGTCGATCACCTTTTGCGCTCGCCGGAGAGATTCGTCAAAGTCCCGCGTAATGAAATAGAATGCCGCGAAATTCGTCTGGATTATCAGCGAGGTCGGGTCAAGCCGGGCCGCCTTTTCATTTTCCGCGAGGGATTCATCGAAACGGCCGACCGTCATCAGGAATTCCGAGTACCAATGATGCGCTGTTGCGTAATTCGGATCTAGTTCGAGTGCCCGTTTGAATTCGCGCTCCGCCTCGATCCAGTTCCAATCGTAGAATGCAAGAGTGTAGGCGAGCGAGGTGTGTGCTTCCGCAAGTTCGTCATCAATTGAGAGAGCCTTCTCGGCGGCGGCCCGAGCCTTGGCGTATGCGTCAGCCGGTGTCGCAGCCAAGTATTCGGCGAGCATCTGATGGCAATCGGCAAGGCCGGCGTAAGCGAGTGCGTATTGCGGGTCGATCGCGATCGCCTGTTCAAAGTATTCAGTGCTCTGCCTTAGGCTCTGCACCGTTCGCTTATTCCAGAAAAACCTGCCCTGCAGATAGAGACGATACGCCTCAGGGTTTTCGGTCGAACGCCTCGTGGTCGCCAGGCGACGATCGCCCGTCAATCGCGGCGACAATGCGCTCACGACTCGCTCTGAGATCGTATCCTGGACGGCGAAGATGTTCGTAAATGCCGTGTCGAAATTGTCGGCCCAAAGCGTCGAGCCATCGGCGGTAGAGATCAAATGGACGTTAACCCGCACTCGGGCTCCGCTTTTTTGAACGCTCCCTTCGAGAACAGCGTCGACCTGCAAGTCACGTCCGGCCTGCAGGGCATTCGAATTCTGGACAGCGTATTTCGATACGGCGCTCGTCGGGCGGACGATCACGCGGCGGAGCTTTGAGAGGTGTGTGATCAGAGTGTCTGCCATGCCGAATTCGAGCGTTTCGTCCCGCTCGCCCTCACCGATGCGGCTGAACGGCAGCACAGCGATCGATTTCATCTCGGCTGCCTGGGGCAGTGGTCGATTCCAGGAAACGATCACACCCGCGGAAACAAGCACAATGGCCACGAGGGAAAGAGCGAGGACGGGTCGGGAGACGAACCATCTGCGGCTCGCGCTATCGGTTTCCGTTTGTATGGTCTCAACCGCCGATTCCCGCAACTCATCCTGATCCGAGTGCCTAACCTCGGCGATGAACCGGTATCCTCGCTTGGGAACCGTTTCGATATATCTGACTTCGGACGATTCGCCCAATGCCTTCCGTAGCGTCGAAACAGTTCGCGCGAGTGTCGCTTCTTCGACGAACGTTTCCGGCCACAGCCGATCGATCATCTGTTCCTTTTCGATCAGCCGGCCTTCCGCTTCGACCAGCAGTACGAGGACATCGAAAACCTTCGGCGTTAGGTGAACAGGAATGTCACCGCGCATTAATAACCGCTCGCCTGGGATCAGGCGAAATTCGCCGAACTCGATGAATGGTGCTCCTTGCCTGGCTTCCTGCGGCTTCATAGGACTTCCAAGAAATATCCGAAAACTATCCGCCTTTCGTCCAGACTTTGCGCGATCAACCGGTCTATCATGCCCGAAATCGTGCTGTGTCGGCGTGGGGTGAATTGCTGAATTCTACATCTTTTCACCCGGCCGGAATACTTTATTGAGGGTTTTGTCCCTATCTCCGTGTTAGATCCTATGACAAACAAAAGAACGTATAACGAAAGAGCGCGATGGACTCGTCGCATCGTTATGGGCTTGCTCGTACTTCTATCGAGCGTCTTCTCAACGAACTGTTTCAGTCCGGGGACAGGCGGCGTACAGGTCGGCGACTTCAAACAGACGGAAGTGGAATTCGACGATCCTCGTTTTGAACTTCGCGGTCTGCCGATCGCCTTTCCAGCGATCAATAAGGCTCACGGATACTGGATAAAGGAAGGAGATCGACTTGCCGCCGCCTGGAATAGTTACGAGTTTCACTGGACGAGGGTGGGTGCGATGTGTTCGTTTGCCGACAATTCGTCGAGCGAGAACTGCCTCGTCTGTGATTACTGCGGTGCGCAGAATCCCGTAGGCGATTGTCCGGGGATCGCCGGAACCTTGAGTGCCGGAGTCCTAACGGTTGTCAACGATCCGGGCTTTATGACCACGGGTAACGGAACCATCGTCGACGACTATCAAGGGACGCTCGCAAATCCCGAGCAGTCGTGTTCGCTGAATGATCCGTCCGAAAGGACGATCGTTCCGTCGAGCAGCGGCCTTTATCGAATGGTCGGCAATACAACCGACCTGCCGTTCAGGTTCAGCGGCGAGGCGAAGGGAGAAGCTAAGGTTCAAATAGTGAAACCCGGAATGCCAACCACGGTCGCATATCAAATGGAGCGTATCGAATCCGATGATGACGGTCAGATCGCTAGTTTTTGGAAATGGACGATGCCGGGTGACGACTATTGGATCGAGAATTTCAGCCCGAATCTGCGGATCTCTCGCGTTCGGATCCTCCGTGGGGAATGCATCTCCGGCTCGGCACAAGGTCTCCAATGCCAGATACCAACGGACACGCCTGACGTAAAGCCGTCAAAATTGCTGTTTTGGACCTCCTTCGATGGAAGTTCAGGGACTGGCAATGAGGCCAGTGTTAAGTGCTACCCGAACCCAAGCAAGCCCAACGGGGCCTTTATCGATCTAAAAAGATGCCTGGAAACGGCCAATGCAACAACCGAGACCCGCAAAGACCTCTTACCGACGTACGATCTCCTTCTCGGTCAGGCTCCCGCTTTTGCCAAGGTCACTTGGCTTGCCCGTTTCTGGACTTCCGAAACCGCCCCGAGTGGTGCGGACGCCGACCTATCCACTGCCTTGCTTGACGAGATGCCAATGGATGCACGACTCATCATAGAGTTCACGATCGAGGCCAATTAGCGAATGACGGGAGAAACGAAAATGAAGATCTCGAAAATAAGATTGTTTGCATTCGTCGTCATCGCCGCCGCGATCAGTTCAGGCTGTGACAATGAGTTCTATCTGTCGGAAAAGGAAGTTGCGGCTTACAACAAGGCGTTCGCGACTCAGGCCGACATGAACCGGCATTTCGATACGCTGCAAGGCAGGTCGATCACGCTTGTATTCGACAATTCGACGGGAACGCCGAAGCTGCAGAGTACAAACCTCCTCACAGAGATGCGCTTGACCGAGCTGGCCCAGCTTGAGAGCGGGCAAGCCCCGGTCTCGCTTGATCGTCTTCGCGGCGAGTTGGAAACGCAGATTAGCAAATGGGTCGAGGGGAAGCTGCGTCTTTACTCGGACGGCAGCACGGGCGACGGCGTACGGCTTACCCAACTAGATTCGGTCACCGTCGAATTTTTGGCCGATCCGACCTTTACGTTCATGCCTGAACGCCAGTCCATCGCCTACGATCTGCGGATCAGATTAGCGATCAACGGCACGATCGAAGTGACAGCCGTCAATTGGCTGATCGACATCTTTGCCGGCATCAACGGAACCTATCCGATGCAGGTGAATATACCTGACCTCCAACTCAGCGGTGAGGCGGGAATATATTCGCCGCTCGCCAACGCGGGCCGCATTAGATTCGGAATGGTGCCCGTGTTCAACGCACCCGCACAGGTACTCGAAACAGGCATGTCGGTACCAAGCGCGGTGAAGGACGGCGTGCGCGATGTCGTTACCGTTAACCTGTCAGCTCGGATCGACGAGAATTTCGAGCAGGAGTACTACCACTTTGCGATGCCGCAGATGGAGCTTACGGCTCAAAGCCCAACCCACCTGAAAGTACACTATCGAATGAAAGCCGATTGGCTCGGTCCCGATTCGGCTAAACCCCAGCTTCATATCGTGACCCGCTCGGCGGACGGCAAGCTTTATCACGCGAGAAAAAGCAACGGCGGCTGGAGCAGCTACGCGCCGGTTCCATTTCCCAGCCCGAGCCCAACGCCGTATCCGCGGATCGAGAACGAACCGGTGCTCGTGCATTCCGGTCAAAATCAGCTCGAGCTTGCTGCGGTCAACCAGGCAGGCGAGATCGTGTACGCCCACTATCGCGATGAGCAGTGGGAGGCCAACAAGATTATCAAGCCGGACAACCGATACAATCCGCCCATCTTTTACCGTGGAACGTCGGCCATGGCCGCATCAGCACCCGGCCAGGCGGAGGTGATCGCGGTTGGCAGCGACGGCCATCTATGGCACCATCGCCGCGTGAACGGAGCGTGGTATCTGCCGGTGCGCGTGCCGGTAACGCCGCACGTTACGCTGACGGCTCCTTTCCGCGATCCGGCGGCGGTTCATGTCGGCAACAAGATCGTCATTACTTTTGCGGACTCCGCCGGACGGCTTGGCGTCACGGGCTTCGATCTTGAAACGGGACAATGGGGACAGTCGTCGTATTTCATGACATCCTCCGGGGCTCCAACGTCCATTATCTACGCGCCGGCGATGGTCGCGACCGGAGAGCGTCGTGCGAACAGCACGGTCGCGCAAAGCCAGATCGACGTCGCTTACGTAAAAACGGGCGGGGCGGTTTATCACCACACGTTGAACGTAAATGCTCTCAATATAACCGCTGCGGGCGGCACGCCCGGAATTTCATTTGTAAGCAACGAAAAAGTCTTGCCCGGGGTGACGGCAAATGCTTCGCCGGTGATTACGTGTTCGACATACCTCCAGTCCGAGCTTTTCGTTCGCGGTACCGATAGCAAGATCCGTCACAACCACTTTCTTTACGCATTGGGCCAGTACACAGTCGATGGCGTCAATCTGACCCCGGGCTGGCAGGGCTGGTCGCTGGTTACGGACAATTTCGTGGCCGACTCGCAAAAGACGGACGGACGGGTCGGGCTGTTCTCCGCCGCTGGAACCAACACCGGTAGAACATTGATCGCGGCGCACGGTTACGACGTCACGAAGCAGTTCTACATGCACAACGAGTACGAAAGCGGACGTTACGGACGTGCCCTAACGCCGTGGAAAGCCGTCCATTGGCGCGGTTGGGAAGCGGCAGGCGCTCTGGCCCCTGTCGGGCGTCCGGCATTGGCGGCGGTCGATCAGAATTTCAGGATCGGACACATTTCGACGCGCCCGGGATTTGGCTCGACGATGCATCGCGAGCAGCTCGGCGAAACGAACGCGACTTACTTTATCGGTTCGACAACGGCCGCCCATACCACCAATCCAGTCGCGCCGATAGTCCTGACATCGGCTCCCGGCGTTTACGACACGATCTTTATCCGGAGCGACGGAAAGCCTCAGCACGAGTCAAGCTGGAGCAACGGTTCCGGAACCACAACCACGTTGTTTTCTCCCGCCGGGATCTCGCTAACGGCAACATCCGCAGTAGGTTACGGCAACGGATTCATCGACCTTGCGGCCCGCGGCAGCGATAACCGGATCTATTTCTGGCGCTATCGTGGCGGGGCATGGACCGCCCCCGTCGCGATCGCCACGAACGTGATCTCGGCTCCGATACTTATTCACAAAGGCTCTGGGCAGTTAGAGCTTTTTGGGATCGACCTCGACTACCACCTTTACCGCTGGCGTTTTCTGAACAACGCGTGGCAGCCGCGGCTCTCGATCGCTCATAGTTTCAGGATCAATCCGAGTCTCTTTGGATCGTCGTCTGCCTCAAGCTGGGGCGACGGCACGGTCGATCTTGCAGTTGTCGGATTGGACACACGCTCGCTTTACTACCGCCGCGTCGGTCCGGGCGATGAGATCTGCACCGCGCCGTTCGGGTGCCCGACCCCGCGGTCGTTCACAACCCTCGGCGGCAGCATAATGGACGATCCCGTGATGACCGCGTTTAGCCGGACAAGGCTAAATATCCTCGTTCAGCAGGGACTGAGCTGGTACAGCATATCGGCGAACAAATTCACCCCCATTTTTGTCCCGGTCCCGCCGCCACCCGATCCGCAGATCGCCTGGACCGTATTTCAAAGCATCGGCGGAAGCGAAATGCTGGTCGGCGGAGCCGCCAATACCGGTCGAAACAACTTTGCGGCGCTTGCGGTAAAGGAAGGCCAATTCTTCATCAACCGCAACATCAGCGGAAACTGGACGGGCTTTCAACCGATCATCGGCCAGCAGCCGAACCAGATACTCCGGTTGCCGATCATCGCCCCGTCGATCGCCGCCCATGGAGATTGAGATCTTATACTTTCAAAATGCCTTCGTGCGGCCGTGACCGGAGATCCCGATCGGCCGCCTCGCCGAACCCCGCGAGTTCGCCGCGATGGCGGCGGCAGTTCTATTGCGGTTGACGGCGGATGGATCCGATCGCTGCTCTGACGAGAGTCTGTAGCAGGTTTCATAGCTTGATACTTAGAAGAAGAATCTGACGCCCACCTGGAACTGCCGGCTTTCCTGAAACGTCGACTGGTTTCGGGCACGTAGGTCAGGAAGACTGCCGATCAACTCACCGTCGCTGTTCGTTGGTACAGAAATATTATTGAATTGGACGATACCGCTCACATTGAAGACGTTGGTGAACTCGGTGAATACTTCGAATCTCATTGATCCACCCATCGGTACAAATCGCGAGTAGCGCAGGTCCAGGTTGAAGATGGGCGGCGTAGTGCCGGAGTTGCGCGCGATGCCAAGGGGTCTGTCATGTCTAAATCCGTCAGCGTTCAGGTCTGTCTCCGACACGATGTTAAAAGCATAGCCGCTGTTTGCAGTGGCGATCACAGCAAGCTGGTTATGGTTAAGCACGCGTCTCAGAAAATTAGACCTTACCTCGAATTTCGGTTGCGCAACCATGCTTACCGCAAAGGTGTGTCGTTGGTCCGTGAAGGATCTGCCTCGTTCGAAGCTTCGGTCCAACGGGTTAGCAAGGAACAGATTCGTTCCGTTCGGAAATGCGATGTTTTGCTCCGGTGCATCATCCGTCGCTTTCGAAAGAGTGTAGTGGGCGCTGATATTGACACCCTTTAGATTCCTTGCGATGAGCTGCACGGTCAATGCGTCGTAGCTGGACGTTCCCGCCGACTCAGCGATCAGAATATTGTTGAAACGCGGATCAAAGCGAGTTGCAGGATTCACGATCTGGCTGAATACCGGACGACCGTCGGCAAGATGGCGTATTGGAATGTAATTGATGCTGCGATAAGCAGAGATGTGTCGGCCGCCGGAATGAAAATAGCCGGCGGCGATCGAAACATTGCCGCTGATCGCCTGTTCCAACTGAATGTTCGCATGAACGGCGTAGAGATTTTCGAGATCGGAGGCCACGATTTCGACATCTTGGTTCGAAAGCTGCAAGCCGGGCGGAAAGACGGCTGGAAAATTTGGCGCAGACGGCGAAGTAGGCGACACCGTGAAGTTGAAATAGGCCGGAGATCCGTTCTGTCGCAGGGCCTGTTCGTACATATCAAGCCAGGGCTGCTCGTAATACATGCCGCCGGCGGCGCGAACGACTGTTGGCCGTTCGCCACCATGGAGCAGGTACACGGCCGCAAAACGTGGAGCGAGATTATCTTTATCGACATTGAATCGTCTTGTCGTCGGAAATGCGGCCGAAGGATCGCCTTCCGGCACTTTGTACAGGTCATATCTAGCGCCGTAGGTCAGCTTCAGGCGACTTGTGACCTTCCAGTCGTCCTGCGCAAAAAGGTTCAGGAAGGCCGATCCGAGACGAAGACTGGGGTCGCCTGAGGATTCGTTGTAGCGGGTGTATGACCGCGGATGGATACCATTCCGGGCATCGAGGTAAGCCTGAATACTAGAAAATGTGTATCTGGCAAAGACATCTGCGGTCCTGGAATTTCTACTGATCGTCACCCCTGCGCCAAACTTAAAGAGATGCCCGCCGTTTACGTGCGTGAGGTTGTTCTGGGCTTGGACTGATTTATCGATCCACGGAGGAATGTCCGCTCCTTCAGGCGCCCCAAAATTCGCGACATTAGCGATCACGATCGACGGACCTTGCCCGGAAAACTCGTTTCTGAGAACGGAACTCGCCCGCCGCGCGAACTGGAACCGAAACTCGTTAACAAGACTCGACGAATAGGAGGCAAGTTGTACGGCGACGGCATGGTCAGCGTTTTCGACGTCCGAACTGCGTTCGAGCGTACTCAATCCGCCTTGAATATTGTTTTCAACAAAGATGTTTGCATGGTTGAACCGCACGGCAAGTCTATGTTTTTCATCAAGATGAAAGTCGGTACGCAAGAGCATAAAGCTGCCCCGTTCAAGCGTCGGAATTGCCGGTGGAAAGATGGAAGCTGGAAGGCCGCCCGCGATCAGAGCCGCCTTGTTTGCCTCGGTGATCGTCAAGAGCCGGTTCGGAATTCCTTTATCGTCTTTTACGTACTGCTCATACCCAGCGAAGATATGAGCGCGGTCTACGATGATCGGTGCTCCCAATTTCAACGCGACATCTTGGACCCGGCTATCTAGCAGTTCTTCAGAAGATGTGTAACCGAAGGGCCTCGAATAAAAACGCGGAAGACGAAAAAGATACGCCAGCGATCCGTCCAGATCGTTCGTCCCCGACGGCGTGACCATATTCATTATAACCCCGGGCGTATTTCCGAAC
This sequence comes from Pyrinomonadaceae bacterium, assembly GCA_040081025.1. Taxonomy (GTDB): domain Bacteria; phylum Acidobacteriota; class Blastocatellia; order Pyrinomonadales; family Pyrinomonadaceae; genus OLB17. The sequence goes on from JBEBGW010000070.1 coordinate 12,147, forward strand.
TCGGGAGCGAATGCGTTAGAGACAAACTGAATCTCTTGTACAAATGTTTCTGGTATCACCAGCAGCCGCACGCCTGCGCGGCCGGCGTCCGAAATGGTGTTCCCATCTAGTTGGTAATTCACCCTGCTCCGGTAACCGTTTGCGGACATCACCGGAAACTGAAGGAACCCGCGGTTGGGGCGTCCGTTGACGTTGGTTTGCTGGAAAACGAAATTTAAGGGATTTCGCGAGACGAGCGGCAGATTTGCCGTCTCTCTATTACTTATTACGTGTCCAGTATCCGTCCTTCCCGGATCCAATTAGGCGGAACGCTATGGCAGCGATTTTGCGGGGGGACTTGCACATTGCAGGTACTCAAATGAATGTCCGCGGAGCTTATCCTCGCTCGAAGGCCAGACTTCTCACAAGTTCGGCGAAACGAGGGTCACCGCGAAGATTGTCGAACGCAGGTTCCACATTTATCGTTCTGATGATCCACTCCTTTTTATCTACGGCTTTCTCTAGAGACTCGAAAGCCGCATCCTTCTCACCGCGGAGCGCGTAGAGACGGGCCATATCGAAATCGTTCGTGCCCGACTCAGAAAGAATTCTTCTGACCCCGAGCCAGCCCTCTGTTTCATAGACCCTTTTGTATTTCTCAACTTGCTCCCGTCGAGGACTTCTTTCTTCGCGTTTGAGGAAATATTTGAACGCAGTATCGTAGTCGCCCGCTGTCTCATACACTCGAACCATCGAACCGAAGGGTTGGATAAAACGGTCGTCGAGATCGATCGCCTGATTAAACTGCGCGACTGCTTGTTCGTAGCGGCGGGCATAATACAAGATCCGGCCTCGATGAAACATGTAGGCGACTGCGCCGGGGTCGATCGATTGAGCTGTTTCTATCTCCCGCAGTGCCTCATCAAAACGTCCTCGATCGGATAATGCCATGGCCAACGTCCAGTGGGCCGCATCGCTGTTCGGTTCCAGTTCTATAGCGTGTAGTAGATCGTTTTCCGCCGCTTTTATGTTCCACTCGCGAAGGAGATTTACCGTTCCCCGAGTTACATAGGCTTCAGCCGAATTAGGGTCGAGCTCCAAGGCCTTTTCGATCAGTTGATCCACCTTTTCAGCCGAGGCGGATCGGTCGTCGCCCCCGGTGTCGAGGACGGCTCCAGCCATGCGAGCATAAGCGAGAGCGAAATTCGGATCCAGAGCGATAGCCTGTTCGAAATACTCGATCGCCTTAAGATTATCGTTTCGGTTCCGCTTCATTGTCAGGTTTCTGCCCTGCACATACAGCCGATACGCTTCTTCGTTGCTGGTTCCACGGCGTCCGGCGGTTGTGACCTCCGTCTTTTCAAAACGTGAAACGAGCTGCTTCACGATGTCGTCTGCCACAGCATTCTGCGACGCGAAAATATTCCCTGTGTCCGTTTCGACCTGGTATGTGCCTTCTGTCGCTCCGGTAGCGACATTAATTAGTTGGGCCGTGATCCTAAGCTTTCCGTCAGCGATCAGATAGTTCGAGGCAAGTACGCAGTCTACTTTTTGCTCCCGGCCTGCTGCGAGAGCGTCTTGGTCGAGTGCACTGTAATTGCGCGTAGCGCTCAGCGGCCGAACAATGAAGCCGCTGATCGAATTAAGACGATGTATTAAGAGGTCCGCGATTCCCACCTCATACAACTCATTTCGATTTGCGGAATCGATCGGTCTCATCGGCAAAACGGCGAAATGCATTCGGCCCGCCACGGGAGCAGACCGTCTACCGAACAGGAATGAACTTCCGATTATCACCAATCCGAGAAGCCCAATGATCGCTAATGAAATTGCGATCGGCCTTTGTACGAACCAGGGCTGTGGATCAGCGGCGGGAACGTTCAGGTTAGGCGTCTTTTCAAGACCATCCTTGGGTGTCTTTAGGTCGGCGGTGAATCGGTAACCGCGACGGCGTAGTGTTTCGATCATCGGCCGTCCATCCGGAGCATCTCCAAGAAACTTTCTCAGAGCGTGAATGTTTTGGATCAGGTTGGCCTCTTCGACTGCCGTATCGCCCCAAAGGCGCGACATCAGGTCGTCCTTACTTACGATCTCTCCGCCCTTTTCAACCAAAGCCAAAAGTGTTTCGACCTGCTTCGGGGTCAGGGATATCTCTTTCTCACCTCGATAAAGCATCAGGTGGACGGAATCCAATCGAAAATCGTGAAATTCGTAAATCAAGTGTTCAGGGGGCTTAGCACGGCTAAGGTTAATTTGAGGTTCATTTAATGTTAAACCCAACGACATTTCGGCCTCCGCGCGATAAGTTGATTGCGAATCGGAAACCGCTGGGAAAACCTGAAAGTTGATCTTGCAGGATCAAGCAAAGCCTAGGAAAGATGGGTGCATTCTAGCACCTATGCAAATGGCTTACAACAAAGTTTTTCTGGCGAGTTCCGGTTCGAAAATGCGGAAGATCCGTTGCGGGTCACCGATCAAAAGAGGAGAGAGCAAAAATGAAAAGAGAAACCTTTTACGGATTCTGCGTTGCAGCAATTTTGGCTGTGATATCCATGTCGATCGCGTTTGGGCAGGAAGACGCAAATAAGACAAGTAGCGGCATCCACGGCCATGGTGTTACTCCCTATCGCTTTGAGAGGATCAATGAGCACAATTTCGATTCGCAAGGGTGGCGGGAGCAGGAGGTCAATCTGATCCCCGCTCTGGGGACGCAGTTCTCGGACGAATCGGAACATCTAAGCATTGTTTGCGGCCCGGACGACGACAGCGATCCGCGATTGATAAGGGGATCGGTCACGATGAACCTTCCCACTTCGGCGTTCCCCACACTGAGAAGGATCCGCCTACGCCGGGCGGGGTATTCGGGGACCTATCTCTCCGACCTGACTGAATTGAAATACAGCACCTACCTGGTGCAGGGGGCACCGGCTGCGATGGTCCTACAGGTCGATGTAAATGGCGATGAAGCTAAAGACTTCAATATATTTTTCGCGCCGGAAGTGCAGGGAGCTAATCCCCCCGTCGCGTTCGACATCTGGCAGCAGTGGGATGCACTGCACGGCCGTTGGGGAATTGAGGCTGCCACCATCCCGGGGTTGCCCGCTCAAGTCACCATAGATCAATTAGTAGTTCTTCATCCCAGCGCACGAATCATTGACACGGAGCCGGTCGGCAATAACGGTGAAGGAGTTCGATTTACCGTGGGCCCTCCGGCTCTCTATCCCAACAATGTC
>JBEBGW010000385.1:0-4081 GCA_040081025.1 Pyrinomonadaceae bacterium
CACCCAAAGTGTCCGGCTTAGATAAGCTTCGAGCGATCGCGTCCGAGAAACCTAAGGTCGAAGAACCGAAGCTTCCCGCAGGCTCATTCGTGGCCGGCGCACATGTCCGCCACGAAAAATACGGGAAAGGGCTCGTCCTTCGCAGAGAGGGCAGCGGCGATAACGTAAAGCTCACCATCAGTTTTCCCGGCTTCGGTCAGAAGAAAATGATCGAAAAGTTCGCGAAGCTCGAAAGGGCATAGGCTTTGCATCCAAGGCTGAGGTGATAAGTAACTGTATCGATTCAGTTCATGGGAGGATGCAAATGTTATCTATGTCTCGCAATTTCGGTCTGATCGCCCTTTCGGTTGGGTTGTTATCTGCTTGCGGCCAACCAGCCGGCAACACGTCGTTGAATTCGAACGGAGCAAGAAATGCCAATGTCAACGTGAACGGAAACACGTTCAATGCGAATGTGAATGTGGTCGCCGCAGGGCCTTCGTTCGTAGAACCGCAAGCATATCAAGGCGTGATCAGCCTTACTGTACAGACGGTGGGCGAACAACAGAACGCATCTATGCCGCCGCTGAAGGCAGTCGTCGCACGGAGCGGAGCCGACCGCGTTATGGAGTTCACGCTCCCGACAAATGAAAAGATCGTCTATCTTGAAAAAGCAGGAGTGAAATACGTCGTGCTCCCGACTCGCAAACAGTACGCCGAGTTAACTTCGGATGCCCTCGGTTTTGAGGTGCGGAGGCTGATGATGCCCGAACAGATCGTCAGTCAACTGAAGGGAATTCCGGGCGTTCAACTTTCAGGTGAAGAAACTTTCAACGGTCGGCAGGTTCAAAAGTATATCTACGGCTCGACAACAAACACGGGGACGCAGGCGGGAACCGTCGCGACCGAGTCTTACTTTTTGATTGACAAAGAAACCGGACTACCTCTTCGCAGTGAGATCGCGTCGCAGTCGACATCGGACGGAAACGTTCAGGGCGTGAAAGGGGTGCGTCTGTTGACCGAGATGACGGACATCCGCCCGCAGCCCGACCCGAACATGTTCAACGTACCAACCGATTTCCAGAAGATCGACCCTGAGCAGGTAAAGGCTCAGGCAAATCTTATCTTCAATGCCGCAGCCGCGGTGATCGGCCAGTTGATCAATCAGGCTAACGCAACACCGGCCCCAGCTTCGTCTCCGGCGGCAAACAGGTAGATCATGGGTCGAATTCTCATCGGACTTCTTATCGGCCTGCTTACCGGCGGGGTCGCGACATTTTACTTTTTCGTTGGCGTGCCTTCAGCCACGCAACTGCCAGGCGATCCGATCGGCAGTCGGGGACCGGGCGAACCGCCTGCGGGAACGGTTCAGGTCATTCTGCGACAAGAATTCTTCAACGATGTCCTGACGACGATCTTCACCGAGATGAATCAACCCTCGTTCGCGCTCGGAGGCGGAAGCGACGTGGCTCCTACAACAGCCGAAGGCTGCTTGAGTACGATAACGGTTCTGCCCGAAGGTAGCGGCGTTCGAACCGGCGTGACGCTGGCGAACAATAGATTGGAGGCTCCGATCGCCTTCACCGGAGGCTACAACTCTCCCTTCGGCTGCTTTCGTTTTACCGGCTGGGCTAACTCTGTAATGCACCTTCGATTCGATCGCGATTCGCAATCGGTCGTCGGCCAGCTAAACGTTGAGACTGTGAACCTGGATGGCGTGAACCCGGTCGTCAACGCGATCGTCACTCCGCTCGTTCAGTCGACTCTCAATTCGCGAGTGAACCCTGTGAAGCTCATTGATGGCTCGCAAACGGCAGTGAACACGCCTGTAGCATCGGCCAAAGCAAACCTTGTCGCAAAGGTTAACGATGTCCGGGCGGAGGTGAAAGAGAGCGCTTTGTATCTGTTCATCGAGTACGACTTCGCCGGCGGGCCGTTCGTTTTGCCGCAAACTCAGCCCTCGCTTTGAACGGGCGGCAAATCTCGCTTATCCTTACGTCTTGGCTCGGGGCAGGACGAATGAAACATCTTACAAACATATTAATTGCCGGCACGCTGCTGGTTGCGACGCTCGGTTGCGGGATCGTTGATCGCGTGCAGAGGGAAGTGACCGGTTCGGATTCGGCGAACTCCAACAAATCCCTGGGCGACAGGGCTGTCGACACGGCAGTCGGCGAATCGAAGATCGGCGTTCCGGAATGCGATGAGGTCATGGACCTGATCAACGCGGAGATGAATAATCCGGACGACGATTTCGTCACAAAGGCTGTAAAAGCGACGATCCTCAACAGGATCAAGGACGGAATTCGCGACAGCGTTGAACAGAACAAGACCGACACGGAGGAAATGGCGAAGACCTGCAAAGAATTCAAGATCCAGTTCGAGAAGTACAAGGCCGAACAGAAGTCGAACTCCAACTCTGGTAAATGATCGCAGTATCTCAAAAAGAAATGCCCGCGAGCTAGACAGCCGCGGGCATCCTCAATTGATCAAAGGCAAGCTAGACGCTCATAACTTCGTGCTCTTTGTTCTTCGCGAGTTCATCGACCTTCGCGATATAGGTATTGGTCAGCTTTTGAACTTCCTCGAGTCCGCTGCGTTCTTCATCTTCTGAAACTAACTTTTCCTTCAGCAGCTTCTTCAACGAGTCGTTCGAAGCGTGGCGAACATTTCGAACGGCGATTCGATGATCTTCGGCGATCTCGCCCACCTGCTTTGCAAGCTGTTTGCGGCGTTCCTCGGTGAGTGCCGGCACGGAAAGGCGGATGATCTTGCCGTCGTTCGACGGACTGAAGCCGAGATTCGCGGCGAGGATAGCCTTTTCGATCGCCGCGAGCTGCGTAGTATCCCACGGCTGCACCGTGATCATCTGCGGTTCCGGGACGGCGACAGAAGCCATCTGCTGCAGCGGTGTTGACGTGCCGTAGTAATCGACATGAACCGCGTCGAGCAGTCCGATGGTCGCGCGACCGGTTCGGACGATCGATAGCTTCCGCGTGAAGTCCTCGATGACGGCTTCCATCTTCGGTTTTGTGTCTTTAATTACGTCTTGTGCGCTCATCTTTCTCAATTCGTACGACGGGCTTTAACTCGCCGAAGTGTTTATGCTGAAGTTGCGGTATCGCCGACCGTAACGAGGGTCCCGATGCTAAGGTCGCCCGTCACCGCTTTGATGATATTGCCATCGACCTTCATGTTGAAGACCATGATCGGCAGGCTGTTGTCCATGCAAAGCGATATCGCCGACGTGTCCATCACCTTCAACTGTTTCTCCAGTACGTCCTTGTAGGAGATCCTCTCGAACCTGGTCGCGTCAGGATGTTTCATCGGATCGGCGGAATAGATGCCGTCGACTTTGGTCGCCTTGAAGATGACCTCAGCCTCGATCTCGAGTGCCCTCAATGCCGCCGCTGAATCAGTAGTGAAGTATGGATTTCCGGTTCCCGCCGCAAAGATAACTACTCTCTGTTTCTCAAGGTGACGAACCGCTCGACGGCGGATGAACGGTTCGGCGAGTTGCGGGATGTCGATCGCCGACATCACACGGGTGTGAACGTGGAGCTGTTCGAGAGCGTCTTGCAGTACGACCGAGTTCATCACCGTCGCCAGCATTCCGATATAATCGGCCGCTGCCCGGTCCATGTTACCGGCCGATTCCGAAACGCCACGGAATATGTTGCCGCCGCCGACAACGATCGCAACCTCGACACCAAGCTCGTGTACGGCCTTGATCTGCCTCGCGACCGACTGAGCCATCAACGTGTCGATGCCGTAGCTCTGAGTGCCCATAAGGGCCTCACCAGAGAGCTTTAGAAGAATGCGTTTGAAAACTGGAACCATAAGCAGTTCAAAGTTCAATGTTCAAAGTTCCAAGTTTGGCTTTTGACCTTGAACCTGGAACTTTGAACTTGGAACCGCGTTTAGCCTACCATTGACGCGACCTCTGCCGCGAAATCATCCTGCTTCTTCTCGATTCCTTCGCCCATCTTGTAACGGGTGAAGCGGCGGATCGTGATGTTCTCTTTGATCGAAGCGATCTTCTCGGTGATAAGCTCACCGATCGTCTTCGACGGATCTTTAACGAACGGCTGGTCGACGAGAA
>JBEBGW010000071.1:0-15286 GCA_040081025.1 Pyrinomonadaceae bacterium
ATCGTCCAGATCGAACGTATGGCCAAATGCGGCGACGAAGAAGAATGTTACGTCGTTGCCTTCACGCCCGAAAAGGGTTCCAAGTTTTACGAATTCTATTCGACTAAGACGTTTCTCCAAAAGCGGCGTGAGGGGACGATCTCGTCCAGCACGAGCAATGTGCAGATCCCGTATACGATCAAGTTTGAAGACTATCGTGAGGTCGACGGCGTAATGCTGCCGTTCAAACAGATCAACAATACGGCGAGCAACGGAGATATCATCACCATCGTTACGTCAATCAAACACAACGTCGCCATCGATGACTCGATATTCAAATCAAAGGAAGTGAAATTCTAGGCCTTTGCTGAAGACGAGACCGGGGCCGCGTCGTCGCCGATAGCCTCGACCGGACATGCGCTGAGAGCTTCTTCACAAAGAACAATTTCATCGGGAGTTCCCGGCTGCTTGTATACGTACGAGTAGCCGTTTTCGTCGTTGCGAGTAAAGTTTTTAGGGGAAGTGTCGCGACAGACATCGCAGTCGATGCATTGCCGGTCAACGTAATACTTGCCGGGTGCGTTGTCGGGGAGTTTGTCCTTAACGAATGCCATCGACGCCGTCTAGCCTTTTTTCTCGGTCATCTCGATCATGCGATTGAGAGCGATGAGCGCGTAATGCCTTGTTTCGTCATCGACGACGATCTCATTCACCACTACATCGTTCGCGAGATTATCCATCGCCCAAGCGAGGTTTTGCGGTGCGATTCGATACATCGTGGCACACATGCATAGGTCCGGAGCCAGTAGATGTATCTCCTGATCGGGGAATCGCTGCTTGAGACGATTCACCAGATTTACCTCAGTTCCGATCGCCCATTTCGAACCTGCCGGGGCGTTTTCGACCGTCTTGATAATGAATGATGTGGATCCATCAAGATCGCTCTGCTCGACGACCTCTCGAGTGCACTCAGGATGCACGAGGACCTTCACGCCCGGAACGTCTTCACGAATCTTGTCGACATGCCAAGCCTTAAACCGGCCGTGTACGGAGCAATGTCCGCGCCAGAGGATAAGTTTCGCTTCCAGTAGGGCTTCCGGCGTGCTTCCGCCGAGTTCCTCATGCGGATTCCATAGGACCATCTTTTCGAGCGGGATGCCGAATTTCGCACCCGTATTCCGGCCAAGATGCTGATCGGGGAAGAAGAACATCTTGTCGTACTCTTTCAGATAAGAATCGAATAGCGGGACCGCGTTCGAGGATGTGCAAACTACGCCTTCATTCCGGCCGCAAAATGCCTTGATCGCCGCGGTGGAATTCATGTAGGTGATCGGGGCCACCTTCTGATCAAGCACGCCGATCTCTCGAAGCTGTTCCCAAACTTCTTCGACCTGATCGATCGACGCCATATCGGCCATCGAACATCCGGCTCCAAGGTCAGGGAGAACTACACGTTGAAAATCTTTTCCGACAATATCGGCCGATTCGGCCATGAAGTGAACGCCGCAGAAGACGATGTACTCAGCCTCTGTCTGCGATGCCATTACGGAGAGTTGATAGCTGTCGCCAGTCAGATCGGCGTGGCGGATGACGTCGTCGCGTTGATAGTGGTGGCCGAGAATGATCACACGCTTGCCGAGGGCTTCTCGAGCGGCTTCGATCGATGCCGCCAGTTCCGGCTCCGGCATCACGAGGAAATCCTCTAACGCACTTACTTGTTCCTGCACCGCGGACATAGCGGGTCGCCTCCAAATGCACCAAAGAAAATGATGTCACTTTGAGGTTCTTAGAGCAAGAAGGTGCCGCCGACTACTCGGTGCAGTCTTCCCAGGGTTTTTCGGGACAGTTGAAAAGTTCGGGAGCCATCTCGCGGGTCTGCTGCTCGATGGTCACATAGGATTCCGTCGCGCCATGTGTCTTGATCGACCAGCCGAGTTGCTTTCGGTGCCGCCAAACGTACGCGTATGCCTGATTCTCATTCTCACCCATCAGGTGGCGAGCCTCATGCATTAGCACCATCGCCCGCTCGGTATCGTCCGCGGCCTTTGTGTAGAAGTCGGAATAGATCGTGACTAGCTGAAACGGGAAATTGGTGGAGGCGTATGCATTCTCCTTTTCGGTTAGACCGTTCAACCAATGATCCGTTCCTCGAAAGGTTGTAGTTCCTTTTAACAGGAAAACTTCTTCCGAAAATCCCCGATCTGCTAACAACTGAATCGCGTTGTCGATCCGTTTCTGCTCATAGGAAGTGGGCGGCAGGGAAGTCGAGACTAACGACAAATAGAAAGCTATTACTGCGAGGATGGCAGACGCAGCGTGGGTGGCAGTTTGTTGAAGGATGGTAATCAGCACGTCTGAAATGAAAAGAGCCGGTGCGCGCCCTTTCGAGACAAACAGTGTATAACAATACACAACAGACTGCAACATTCGCCCCTCCCCTCGTTCCAATACGGTACAATTTGCACCTTTTTGCTATCCGTTGGCAAATGGCGTTCCAGAGATGTCGCAGCGCAGATTCGTTTTGTGAACCAAGACCGCCGTCGCCCGCCCAAGCTCCAGACCACTTCCTTGTCCCAAGATGCGTTGTCCCACTGTCCCACACACAGTGAATTTGTATTTTTCTGCCTACTTTCAAAGATCAGCCGGGCATTAACCCGGACGCAAACAATGCCATAGATGCAACAGTATGTCAATAGATATTTGGGAAGGTGGTCAGCGCTGTCCGCGTCCCGGTGATTGAGCGTTCCGGGCACGAGGTCGGGCGGGTCGTCGCGGCGGTTCGCGGAGAACGATCGCGAATCAAAGAGTAGTTTCGTCACAGAAAAATTCGAGATCACGAACCGCTGAAATCGCCGATTTTTCCTTAATTTCATCCAAAAATCCGAAAACCGGAAAAGGCACGAATGTCACCCCATTCGCGCCCTCTCACATCACCAAACTAATATCAGCATCCGTTATATCCACGCCCTGCTGGCATAACGCTTGCTTATTTACGAAGTGCTAACTTTCGTTGAAAAAATCGGATTCAAAAGTCCGAATTTTTCGCGAGCGATGCGCCAGCAGTCATGGCGTGGATAGGAACGAGAAGTTCCGAGTATATGACGGGCCCCGGCCAGAATTGGTTTCCGAAAGATTTTGGTACCTGCTGACCGACAGTCCGCCAACAATGCCCGCGATCACTCCCCCAATTTCCGTTCCGCCCAAGGTCCGCTCCGCATCAACCCAAATCAATAACACGGAGAGGATCATGCAAAAATTAGCAGTTTTTCTGATGTTCGTTCTCCTGTCAGTAACGATCGCGGTCGCCCAAAATACGACCGGCAAGATCGTTGGAGCTGTTTCGGCACCTGATGGAGCCGTACCCGGCGCCACGGTAGTCGTTCGAGACAATCAAACTGGCAAAGAGCGAACTGTAAATACGCGAGACGACGGAACATTCGAAGTCTCCTTACTGGAGTTTGGAACTTATACCGTCACTATCAACGGGGCCGGATTCAAGACGGTAACGGTAAGCGAAGTAAAGATCGATGCGGGACGCGAGTTTCCGCTCAATGTGAGCCTCGAGGTTGGCCAGGTGTCCGAAGAGGTTACGGTAACGGCGGGCGGCAGCGAGATAAACGCAACTACCGCCGAATTGAGCACGACAATATCTGGCGAACAAGTTCGCGAACTTCCGCTCAACACTCGAAATCCGCTCGCTCTCGTTTCGCTCACCGCAGGGGCAAGCGCCACCAGCGGAGCGATCAACGGTAATCGCACATCGGCGACAACCGTCACGCGTGATGGCTTGAACGTTCAAGACAACTTTATCCGTTCAGGAACGTTCGTATCCGATCAGCCGACCGTTGACGATGTAAGCGAGATCTCGATCACGACGCAGAACGCCGGATCGGATCAAGGTGCGGGCGTAAGCTTCGTCCAGCTCGTAACGCCCCGCGGCGGCCGTGACTTTCATGGCAACCTTTATATTTTCAATCGAAATTCTGAGTTCGCCGCAAATAACTTCTTCGGCAACTCGATCAATACGGCTCGTCCGTTCCTGAACCGAAACCAGTTCGGCGGAACCATCAGCGGCCCGATGCCGCTTCCTTACTTTGGTGAGGGTACGCCAACGTGGTTGAAGAACAAGGGCTTCTTCTATTTCAACTACGAACAGTTTCGGCTGGCGCAGCAGGCACGAATAAACGGCCTTTCAACGCTGCTCGCCCCGGCTCGTCAGGGACTGTTCACATTCAATCAGCCCGGTGTCGGTCTGACAACGGTCAATGTTCTGTCGGGACAAGGTTTTACATCCGGGTTCATTGCCGGACAGGGCGGCGTGATCGGCGTCGATCCGCTGATTCAAAGCCGATATCTCGATCTAATGCCGACAACCGGCAACGGGGCCACGACCGGAACCGGATTCACGCAAGTGATCAATGGATTTCTGCGGAGTGATCCACTTCGCCGCGATTCGTGGACCGCTCGTGTAGACCTGGATTTCAACGACGAGAATTCATTCAACGTTGTCTATCGCCGAAATAACCAACAGGACGCGCGCACCGACGTCGCAGCGGGATTCTCGCCGAGCGCCTATGTTTTTCAGGGCGGACCGACGAACTTCCTGGCGATGGCGTATCGTCGAACATTTTCGAGCAAGTTTACCAACGAGGTCCGCGGCGGCTTCCAGTATAGCGAACCGTTCTTTTCGGAGAGCAACGTGCCGGAAGACTTCATCCTTGCAACTGCAGGCGGACTAGCCCTGACCAACCCTCTGGGTGCTTTCAAAGACCAGGGACGCAATACCGATTACCGAAACGTTCAGGACAACGCAGTCTATGTGCTCGGTGACCACAGCCTGCGTTTCGGCGGTGGCTTTGAGATGTATGATATTCAGCGCATCAATCAGGCAGGAGCGACGGCCACGTATACATCGGCGATCAATACTAACGTTGCGATCCCGGCCCTTACTGCTCAGCAAGTGTGCGGGTCCGCGACGTGTATTAACGCTACGGATCTTGCACGCCTAACAAATCTGCGTTACTTCCTCGGCGGATTTGTAGGAGCAGCGACACGTACTGCAAGCATTAAGTCGCTTTCCGAAGGTTATGGCTTTGACGGCCTTAATCAGTTGACGAACTATGAGGTTTATTCTGCATATGTTGCCGATCAATGGCGTGTACGGCCGAATCTGACCCTTAACCTCGGTGTTCGATGGGAGATGTTCAGTGCTCTCGCGAATCCGCAGGGAATTTTCCTTGAACCGGTTATCGGCAGCAACAGCGACATCCGGTCGGCCGTGCTTGACCCGAACGGGGTTCTCAACGTGATCGGCGGTAATAGCGGAACGCCAAACACATTCCACAAGTCGGACAAGAATAACTTTGCACCGAACATCGGTGCGGCATGGACTCTTGGCGACGGCTTCATGGGCAAAGTGCTTGGTCGAGACACGGTCATTCGCGGCGGCTTCAGCATCAACTATTTCAATGATGAGTTTTTGAAGTCTACGCAGACTCTGGCTGACGGCAATCCTGGCCTTGGCAACCTGGCTGTAAACGCTCTCAGGCCCGGAACGACTTCGGCTGTCTTGAACGCTTCGTTATCGACGGTTCCCGGCTTTATCGCCGTCCCGAACCTGTCGACGGCCCCGGCATTCACGGCCCCGCCTCGGACATTCCTTCAGAACAACAACGCTGCAGGCGGATTGGGCCAGTTGTTCGGGACCGACCCGAACATCCAACTTCCGGCGGTTTATCAGTGGAACGTTGGTATCCAGAAGAATATCGGTCTCGGTGCTGTGCTTGAGGTCAGGTATGTGGGTAACACCAGCAGCGACCTGATCCGTACGGTGGACTACAACGAAGTCGACGTGGTCAACAATGGCTTCTTCACAGACTTTGCACGAGCGCAGACGAATCTCACGGCTGTTGATGCCCACCGAGCATTGCTTGCGACTCAGGGACTGACCGCAGCACAGATCAACGCGATCGCGCCCAGGTCATTGCTGTTCAATGCAAACGTTCCCGGATCGCTGCAATTGCAAGTGATCAATAACCTTGCTGTTGGACCGACTGGCGTCAATCCGTGGACGAACGCGACGCTGCTCACACAGGTACAGCAGGGACTTGCGGGCGGATATGCGCAGAATATTATCGTCAACGGGCTTCGAGGTTCGGTCGTGTTTCAGCAGAATCCGAACATACTGATCACGGAGATCCTCTCGAATGCTGCGCGATTTAATTATCACGCAATGCAGGCTGAGGTTCGCCGGCGGTTCAAGAACGGAGTGTCGTTCCAGGCTAACTACACCTTCCAGAAGACGCTGACGGATCTTCCGAACGAAGACCAGAATCGTCAGGGAGAAGTGCAGGAATCGAGCAATCCGAACCTGAACTATGGGCGTTCGGACTTTGACCGAACTCACGTTTTCAACGCAAACATGATCTTTGAGCTTCCGTTCGGACGGGGTAAATCATTCCTCGACCGCGGCGGTTGGGTCAATGCGGTGTTCGGAGGTTGGCAGCTCACTTCGATCTTCAACATCGAATCCGGGGCACCGATCGGGATCATCGATCCGCGCGGGACCAAGTCGATCACCTTCAAGTCCGGACGGCAGTCGGCTTCGTCGAGCCTTTCGCCGGAAGAGATCAAGGGCCTGATGGGTCTTTATAACACGCCCAACGGAGTCTACTTTGTGAATCCGAGCGTTCTTAATGCGACGATCACGAATGCGACGACCGGCGAGGTTCGCCAGGGATTCGACCTGTTCCAGCCGCTTCCAACGGGCTTTGCTCTTACGAGCGTAAGGGCGGCGAATCCGGTCGGGACTGCCCCGTTTGCCGGACAGGTGTTCTTCTTTAACGGCACCTTCGGAGCTCCGGCGACCGGCAATCTGCCGCGGAACTTTATTAACGGAACTCCATTCTTTAACTGGGACGCAGGCCTTTCGAAGAACTTCAGGTTCAACGAATCGATGCGGCTTCAGCTTCGTATGGAGGCTTTCAATGTTCTTAACAAAACCGTCTTTAATCAGACGGCGGACTTGAACATTAACAGCAACAACTTCGGGTTGATCACGACGACGAGGGCAGCTTCGACGCCGCGTGTCATCCAGTTCGGTGCAAGGTTTGACTTCTAGTGTTTGATTGCACTCCTTGTGCCGATGCGGTCCCCGGAAGAAATTCCGGGGACTTTTTGTTTTGCACGACTTGTTTCAGAATACGATTGGAAGCCGTCAGCAATGAAAATCGGAGACTACGCGATACTTATACTGATCGGACTCGTGCTGCTTCTCCTGTCGCCGATCCTGATCCCGTATCTGCTGATCGTGCTCGCGTGGGAGTTCATCCAGAGATTCCGTTTCAGACGTTACCTGAGACGAAGCGAAGGCAAAATGTTCTTCTGCTATACGGCCCGGAAGTCGAGTGTGGAGTTTGTTAAGGAGCGTATTCTGCCGAGGCTTCTCGCTGAGGTGACGGTCATCTACATTACCGAACAAGCCCAGATTATGCTTGGCGACGAGGTGCCTTTTCACGTTCGTATCATTGAGGAGATGAAAGCCGCGGGAGGCGGATATCCCTATGTAGCCAAAGTCGTGGGAGGGGTACTCGTTGCGGAATCGGTAAATGAAATGCTTTACAGATCGGTAAAGCGTGGGGTGGAACCTGAAAGCACTATCAATCAGATCGAAAAATTCTTTGCCGCGAAACGTTCGACCGGCACCCATCGTGCTAGTGCCTCAGAGTGATCGGACAGAGTTTCGCTACTTGTTCGGCGCAGCTTCGGTGGATTGCGTCTCGCCTTTGATGACGTAGGTCGTCTTGGAGCGGACGACCGCCTGAGGTTTGCCGATGACGTCGATCTTGATCTTCTTTCGGTCGCCGGGTTTGCCGGTGTCGTCGGGGTAGTAGCCGACTGCGTACTGCTGACGCAGTTCGTCTGCCACGCCTTTGAAGGCCTTGTCGAGGTCGCCCATCGCCTCTGCCTCGAATATGCGTCCGCCGCTGTTCGTCGCGATCGTGTTCAGGTATTCCTTGCCCAGAGCGTATTCAACATCCGTCTGCCCGCGGCCGAGCTGGGCCATTACGCCCGGCGGGACATTCATCTGCTGGATCATGGCGAGTTGACTCTGGTCGGGCCGAGCCTGAGTGTTATAGCGGATCGGATAAACGAGAGCGTCCACCTCCTCCACGCCCGCGACGGTGCTTTCATAGGTTGCCTGACGCGACGTGGTGTCGACGCCGTCGGTGAAGAGCACGACTGCCTTACGCCCAGGTGTCTGAACGAAATCCATATTGATAGCAGCATCGACGGCTTCGTACAGGCTCGTGCCGCTGCCGAACGCCGATTTGTATATCGCCGTGAACAGGGCCTTTTTATCACTCGTCGGTTCCGTCATTATCCGCACTTGCCGGTCGAAATTCACGACCATCACCTTGTCATCAGGCCTTAGCTGGTTCACGAAGGTGACCGCAGCATAACGGATATCGTCAATGCTGTATCGGGTCGACGGACTGATGTCGATCATCAGGATGACCGTGAACGGGGTAGTTTCGGCTTGGAAATGGGTGACCTTCTGAGCTATGCCATTTTCGAAGATCTTGAAATCCTTTTGCTTGAGGTTCGGAATGAACCGGCCGTTGCGATCGAGAACCGTTACAGGGGTCGTAACGAGGTTCGTATCAACGACGATCTCTTCGTCGCTCCTTGACGGCGGCGGAGGCGGGGGACCGTCAGGGATCGGCAACTCTTCCACGGAGTTATTCTTGACCGCCGGCTTCGTTTTCGGCGTCGGCTTTGCGGTCGCACCCTTCATCGTCGGGGGGCGACGAGTCTGGGCCAACACCGACGAGGAAGCCGCGATCGACAATCCCAATACAAACAACGCTATCCTTTTCATTACCTGTGACCTCCGAGTCGGCTGCGGCGACCGTTGTTTGGCGCCATTACTTGCACGAAATGCGAGTCCAACGATTTTATACCAAAAAGCCTCAACCGCGTGGCCCGCCGTGATGGAGCGTTTGTAAAGTGGGACAGTCCGCTTTTAGTTGAATGCCTTGCTAGGGTTATTAGACGCACCACAGCCATAAAGGGTTGCGCTTTGGCGAATCGGTGCGTGGGTTTGCCTAGCAAACGCGGGCGACATCATTTATCATTCTGGTGTCTAATTCTCACGTTACACGAAGGTAAACCGCTTGAAACCGACCGACATAAACGACCCGGAATATTTTCACAAAGTCGTCGACTGCCAGTACGCCTGTCCCGCGCACACCCCGGTGCCGGAATATATCCGGCGGATCGCGGCCGGCGACTATACCGGCGCATACATGATCAACTGGGACTCCAACGTGTTTCCGGGAGTCTTGGGCCGAACGTGTGATCGTCCGTGCGAACCGGCATGCCGCCGAGGCCGTGTCGAGGAAGAGCCGGTTGCGATCTGTCGGCTCAAGCGAGTTGCAGCGGATAACAAGGGCGAGGTTCTCCATCTGATGCCGCAAGGGCCGTTCACGCCGAACGGCAAGAAGATAGCATTGATCGGTGCAGGCCCAGCTTCACTGACTGTAGCGCGCGATCTTGCGCCGCTTGGTTATGAGATCCACCTATTCGACGAGCAGATCAAGGGCGGCGGGTTTATGCGCTCGCAGATACCGGCGTTCCGTTTGCCGGAGCAGGTGCTGAACGACGAGGTCGATTACATTCTGCGGCTGGGCATTCACACACATTTCAAGCACTACGTTTCAAGTTTGAAGGAAGTGTTGGAGCAGGATTACGACGCTGTTTTTGTTGGCACTGGAGCTCCGCGAGGCCGCGATCTGCCCGATCTACCGGGACGTCAGGAATGCGGTGCCAACATCCACATCGGCATTAATTGGCTCGGCAGCGTGGCGTTTGAGCATACGGACAAGATCGGGAAACGCGTGATCGTGCTCGGCGGCGGAAATACCGCGATGGACTGTTGCCGCACCGCTCGACGGTTGGGCGGGGAAGACGTCAAAGTGATCGTCCGCTCGCCATTCTCTTCGATGAAAGCCTCACCGTGGGAGAAAGAAGACGCGATGCACGAGGACATCCCGATAATCGACAACCACGTACCGAAGTCCTTCATGATCGAGGATGGAAAGCTAACCGGGATGATGTTTGAACGCGTCGAGGCGGTGTTTGATGAGACTGGCAAACGCAAACTCGTCCCAACAGGCGAACCCGACGTTTTCTATCCCGCGGATGATGTGCTGATCGCGGTTGGGCAAGAGAATTCCTTCCCGTGGATCGAGCGTAACCTCGGGCTCGACTTCGACAAGTGGGAAATGCCGCTCGTGGATAAGACCACTTTTCAGTCGTCGCATCCGAAGGTCTTCTTCGGCGGCGATGCGGCTTTTGGTCCCGAAAACGTCATCACCGCGGTCGCTCACGGACATCAGGCCGCGGTCTCTATCGACCTGTTCTGTAAGAGTGAGAACCTGCTGACGAATCGGCTTCACCCGAGCGTGAATCTTCACTCAGTCAAGATGGGAATTCACGAATGGGCATACGACAGCGAGATCGATCACGACAAACGATACATCGTTCCGCAAGCCGACAAGAGCCTCACGCTAAAGGACCGCAAGAAGGAGGTCGAGCTTGGGTTCGATCCGCTAACCGGGTACGAGGAAGCTCAACGCTGCCTTAACTGCGATGTGCAGACCGTTTTTACAGAGGTCAAGTGCATCGAGTGCGATGCGTGCGTCGACATCTGTCCGACCGCCTGCATCACCTTCACCGCGAATGGCGAGGAGGAGGATCTTCGCTCGCGTGCAAAGGTCCCGGCACTAAATCTGACGCAAGACCTGTATGTCTCCGACGCCCTGCCCCAAACCACTCGAGTGATGGTCAAGGACGAGGACGTCTGCCTCCACTGCGGCCTCTGCGCCGAACGCTGCCCAACCGCCGCCTGGGACATGCAGCAGTTCTGGTACAACGTAACTAAGGCTGGAAACGTAGAGTACGGCTCGTTGGTGCAGCTCACGCGGAACGGAAGTCCTTCGGCGTAGTGAGCGGCTTCGCGGCACAGAGGTTCGACACAAGTGCCTAAACCTATCTAACAGTTCGACATACACCGTCTCATTCGGTTAAAATTTACCTATCCCAAACAACTCCCGGAGAGTTCTTATGGCTTGTAACGTGGTCATTGTTGACTATGGGACGGGAAATCTGTCGTCCGTCGAGCGTAGCCTCGCGCGGCTTGGGGCCGAGTTCCTTGTTTCGTCTCGGGCCGCTGATATAGACCGTTGCGAAAAACTCATATTGGCCGGCGTGGGACATTTCGGACGCGCGATGGAAGGCCTGCGGAAGAATGGCTTGATCGAGCCACTTGAAAAGGCGGTTCTCATAGATCGGAAACCCGTTCTTGGAATCTGCCTCGGTATGGAGTTGATGGCTCGCAGCAGCGAGGAGGGGAACGTAGAAGGGCTTGGTTGGCTGGACGCAAACGTCGTCAAGTTCAGCGTTTTGGACAAGGTCAGGTATAAGGTTCCCCACATTGGATGGAATCGTGTCGGAGTAAAAAAGGCTAGCCGGTTAATGGACAATATTCCAGCATCGGCTGAGTTTTACTTCCTTCATTCGTATCATCTCGAACTCGGCGACCGCTCGATCTTACTGAATGACTCGCGACACGAAGAGGTTTTCACTGCCGCGGTGGAAAAGGAAAACATTTACGGCGTCCAGTACCATCCGGAAAAGAGTCACCGCGTGGGTCTGCAGTTGTTGAAGAACTTTGTTGACCTTTAAATGAGCCGACCACGAATTATTCCTGTCCTGCTTCTGCGTGACGGCGGTCTCGTGAAGTCCGTAAAATTCAGGAGCCATAAGTATATCGGCGATCCGCTAAACGCGGCGAGGATATTCAACGAGTTAGAGGCCGACGAACTGATCTTTTTGGATATTGATGCCTCTCGCAATGGTCGTTCGATCTCGCTGGATTTCGTTAACGCCGTTGCCGAAGAGGTGTCGATGCCATTCTCGGTAGGGGGCGGAATAACCTCGATCGAAGAGATCCGGGCAATTACGCGTTCTGGAGTCGAGAAGGTGATCATTGGTTCGCACGCGGTTCAAGACCCAGAGTTTGTGAGGCAAGCTGCCGATGCGTTTGGTTCATCAACGATCTCAGTTTGTATTGATGTGAAAAAGGACCTCTTTCGCGGTGAACGCGTTCGGACGGTAAATGGTCGGATAAGATCGCATTTCGAGCCCATCGAGTTCGCACGTCTGATGGAAACTCACGGAGCAGGGGAGTTGATCGTCCAATCGATCGACCGCGACGGGACCATGAGTGGATACGACATTGGTCTTGTCAAGGCGGTCTCGGATGCGGTTGACGTTCCTGTTGTCGCACTCGGCGGTGCCAGCGGGGAATCCGACCTGGTCGAAGCATCCCGAGAAGGCTGCGCGAACGGCGTGGCCGCGGGAAGCCTGTTCATTTACCAAAGTGCTGCTCGGGGTGTTCTCATCAATTACCCCGAAGACAAAGGATTTCTATACGACATCGCGTAGACGCGCGTGCCCTGGACGAACCTCTGAACCGATTTAGATTGTGAGCACGAACGAAGAATATAGAGTATGCGATCGATGCGTTATGGATACGTCCGATCCTTTGATTGTTTTTGACCGCGAAGGCAGATGCAATCATTGCACAGAGTTTTTGAATGTTAGGCTGCCGAATCGTTCGTCGGGATCCGAAGGCGGCCGCATGTTCGAAGCCCTCGTTTCCAAGATGCGGACCGCTGGCACCGGAAGGGATTATGACTGCATCGTCGGGGTCAGCGGAGGAGTCGACAGCACGTACCTGAGCTATTTGCTTCACGATGCCGGATTGCGTCTGCTGGCGGTTCACATGGACAACGGCTGGGACTCGGAAGAATCCGTAAGCAACATCAAGAATCTGACCTCAGGCCTAAAGATCGACTACCAAAGTTATGTTCTGAATTGGGAAGAGTTTCGTGATCTTCAACTGTCTTTTCTCAAGGCTTCGGTCCCAGAAGCGGAAACGCCAACCGATGTCGCTATTCCCGCCGCTCTTCATCATTTTGCCGCTAGACACAATGTAAAATACATCGTAAGCGCAGGGAATCTTACTACAGAGGGCATCCTGCCTAAGGCCTGGCACTACAATGCCCGGGATTTCAGGTACTTCAACTACATACAGTCGATGTTTGGACGAATTCTGCTGCAGTCTTTTCCAAAATTCGACTATAAGAAAGAAGCGTATCTGAAGTTGGTTCGGGGCATTCGAGTAGTTTACCCGATGAACCTCATCGACCCACCCAAAGGGGGCATGATGCCGTTTCTTGTCGACGCTTTCGACTACAAGCCGAGCGGAGCGAAGCACCATGAATCTCGCTACACGCGGTTCATTCAGTCCTATTACCTCTATGAAAAGTTCGGGATAGATTATCGACGGGCAAAGTTTTCTTCCCAGATCTGCAGCGATCAGGCCAATCGTGAACACGCGCTCGAACAGCTAAGTTCGAAGCCTTACGACGATGATGTAGTGGAACTTGAAAAGCAATATATAGCAAAAAAGTTGAAGCTTGATCGCGACGATCTCGAGCGGATAATTTCACTTCCGCCCAAATGGTATTGGGAATACCCGAATGACGAGAAAAAGCTCCAGCTTATTTATGAAATGTACCGCCGACTGTTCGGGAAAGAAAAGCTTGCGAGTTTTTGAGGAGCCATCCTTCATTGTCACGGAACTTGCTATAATTTTTTAGGCTGATTAATGTAGTGATTTGACGGGATCTACGCAGAAAAGCGGAGGCAAAACGTATCAAGGTCAACGATTTTGTAGTTCGCTTCGCGAACGTAAACGGCACCGGTTCGGCGTCGGCAAACGCGCTCTTTACCAAGGCAGTGTTTCGCATGGGTGTCCCCGTGACGCCAAAGAACATTTTTCCTTCGAATATCCAGGGGCTGCCAACTTGGTATGAAGTGCGGATTTCCGAGAAAGGACATCTTGGACGAAGAGACGGAGTCGACCTGATGGTAGCGATCAATCCGCAGTCGATGAAGAAGGACTATGCGGATGTGAAGACGGGCGGGTATTTTCTCTACGACTCGTCTAAGCCGCTGATGCCGGGCTACGATCGGGACGATATCACGCACATTCCGATCCCACTGATGACGCTGTGCAACGCCGAATTTACCGACGCACGGCAGCGGCAGCTTTTCAAGAACATTATTTACATCGGCTCACTCGCCGCATTGTTCGACATTGAGTTTTCGGTGCTTGAAGGGATGATCGGCGAGCAGTTCAAGGGCAAAGAGAAGCTGATCGAGCCGAATATCAAGGCTCTCAACATTGGTGTGAACTACGCGCGAGAGAATTTCGATTGTCCGCTCGACATCCGCGTCGAGCGTCGCGATCTTCTCTCGGACAAGATACTTTTCGGTGGAAATTCGGCGTGCGGGCTCGGAGCGATCTATGCCGGTGCGACCATCGCTGCGTGGTACCCGATCACGCCGTCAACATCGGTCGTTGATGCTTTTGCGAAGTATGCGTCGAAATTTCGCGTTGATGCGGATACGGGAAAGAACAACTACGCTATCGTTCAGGCAGAAGACGAGCTGGCGGCGATCGGGATGGTGATGGGGGCAAGCTGGAACGGCGCTCGGGCTTTCACCGCTACGAGCGGCCCGGGCCTGTCCTTGATGAATGAATTCCTCGGTCTCGGCTACTTCGCCGAGGTGCCTACGGTTCTGATCGACGTGCAGCGAACCGGTCCTTCGACCGGAATGCCGACCCGAACTCAGCAGTCGGATATTTTGCTTGCAGCATATGCCTCGCACGGCGATACGAAGCATCCGCTGCTGTTTCCTGCCTCGCCGAAGGAGTGTTTCGAGATGACCGTCGACGCTTTCGACCTGGCGGAACGGCTGCAGACGCCCGTCATCGTCATGACCGACCTCGACCTCGGGATGAATGACCACGTCACCGACACTCTTGAGTGGGAAGACAATCGAAAATGGGATCGCGGAAAGATCCTTACTGCAGCGCAGCTCGATCGCATCGCCAAGTTTCAGGCGAATACGGCTCTGACGAACGGTAATGGCCACGAGGTTGTAAACGGAAACTCGGGCCTCACCGATGACGACGGAAGTGACGAGACCGCCGGCCAACCGCTTGAGCAATTTCGCGGAAAGTTCGGCCGTTATCTGGACGTCGATAACGACGGCATACCTTACCGAACTATCGCAGGAACCCATTCGACGCTGGGAGCATTCGTTACGCGCGGATCGTCGCGAAACGAGTACGCGGTCTATACAGAAGACGGCTCGGACTATCAGCGAA
>JBEBGW010000386.1:0-4066 GCA_040081025.1 Pyrinomonadaceae bacterium
CGCAATGATCAGCACGATCCCCGCCCAGAAGAAGAAGCCCATGCCGAACAGGACTCCGCATCCGACATTGATCGTGACGCCGATCGCCGTTAGCAAATTAGGATGCACGCCGGCGGACGCAAGTCCCCGAACCATCGCGTTGATGATCCGCATCGCACCTCGTCCTATACTCTCACCGAGCATCGTAAATCGTTGGAATCTATGAACTAAACCTAGTGACTATCTTAGCGACAGTGCGGATTTCTGCAACCCGCAGACCCCGATAAAAGCTCGATTTTCGAAGACCAATAAATGCTATAGTCAGGCCAGAAGATCACACGTATGCGAATGATCCAATTTATCTGCCTGTTCGTCTTAATGCATTTTGGGCATGAACTCGTAATCGCGCAGGCTGAGCCAATTAAACGAGCGGACTGTCCTTCTGTCGAAGTGGCGGGGCCGGCTGGGATCGTTGAACCGGGCGAAATAGCCTGGTTTTCAGCGTCAATAACCGCTGCGGACCCGGACGGACTCGCGTTCGTGTGGACCGTGAGTGCAGGGAAGATCGAGAAACGCGATGGCAAGTTGAAGATCGGCATACCCTTAAGTGAGGACCTTGCCGGACTAGGCATCACTGCAACCGTTGAGGTCAAAGGGTTTCCGGAGGGCTGTCCGTCTTCGGCGTCCGAGACGGTGTCCATGTGTATTTTGCCAACTCCGGCTCTGATCGATGAGTACTCCTCACCCCACCACGCGATCAATAAGCGGGCGTTGAGCATTGCCGCGAAAGAGCTAGAGGAGAATCCAAACAATCAGATGTACATCGTCGAGTATTTCCCGGCCGATGTTCCTGCCGAATCGGTCAATCGTAAGCTTAAGGCGACGCGGGGCTACTTTTCACAGCTAAAGTTCGATCTTAGCCGCATAACCATAGTTACGGCGGAAGTGGAAGGGAACGTACCGCTTACAAAAATCTACCGGGTCCCGCCGGGATCCAACAACCCCATACCTTAGCTTGCCGTTACGGCTTGACACGATTTCGTCAAAATCATAATATCTAGAGTTTCGGACTTTGAACGGTCTGGGTTAGTGCGGCTGCTGGGTGGCTGACACGCGGATTTTTGAAAGCTTTAACAGGAATTGTAGCGTAAAGCGGGCGGACCAACGTCCTTGGCTTATACGAGTCACATCTAATAATTGCCACGCTACAGCAAAGTTTCGCTTTCGGATATCGATCAAATTTAACTAATTCAACAGCTAATTGCTGCTTGAGCTAACTGCCGGAAATTTTCCGGAAAGAGTCAGGTGAGACGATAGTTTTGCCTTTTAAATAGACTAGATATGCCGACTATTAATCAATTGGTTCGCAAGGGCCGCGAGAGAGTCAAATACAAGACGGCCAGCCCGGCGCTGCAGGCAAACCCGCAGAAGCGTGGTGTTTGCACGCGTGTTTACACATCGACGCCGAAGAAGCCGAACTCGGCGCTTCGTAAGGTCGCACGTGTACGCCTGACCAACCAGATCGAAGTTACTACTTATATACCGGGTATCGGCCACAACCTGCAGGAGCACTCGATCGTGCTTATTCGCGGCGGCCGTGTAAAGGATCTTCCGGGTGTGCGTTATCACGTCATCCGCGGAACGCTCGATGCTTCGGGCGTCGCGAACCGAAATCAGGCCCGTTCGAAGTACGGTGCGAAGCGTCCGAAGGGGGCTAAGTAATAAAGTATGGCACGACGAAGAGTAGCTGAAAGACGCGATATCCTGCCGGATCCGATCTTCAACAGTCAGTTGGTGACGAAGTTCATCAACGGAATGATGTGGGAAGGAAAGAAGTCGGTCGCCGAGGCGATCTTTTACAGCGCGATGGCGAAGATCGAGGAAAAGACCGGTGAAGAGCCGCTCAAGGCCTTTAAGAAGGCCGTTGATAACGTAGCTCCGACGCTTGAAGTTAAATCGCGTCGTATCGGTGGTGCGACCTATCAGGTGCCGCTCGAAGTGAGCCGGGACCGACGCAACGCTCTCGCGATCCGTTGGATCGTCGGGAACGCACGCAATCGCAGCGAAAAGACGATGGTTGACCGGCTCGTAGGCGAGCTGCTCGATTCGAACTCGGGCCGTGGTGGAGCAGTCAAGAAGAAGGACGACGTTCACCGTATGGCTGAAGCGAACAAGGCGTTCGCGCATTACAGATTCTAACAAAAGGGTTCCCGTTATTAGGGAAGACGTAAATGGCTAACATTAGCTTAGACAAATATAGAAATATCGGCATCATGGCCCATATCGACGCGGGTAAAACCACGGCGACTGAGCGCATTTTGTTCTATACGGGTGTTTCGCACAAGATCGGCGAAGTTCACGAAGGAACTGCGACGATGGACTGGATGGAGCAGGAGCAAGAGCGCGGAATTACAATTACGTCCGCTGCAACTACCTGTTTCTGGACGCGTAATAACGTCGAGCACCGCATCAATATTATTGATACACCGGGACACGTTGACTTCACGATGGAAGTTGAGCGGTCTCTTCGAGTTTTGGATGGTGCGGTTTGCGTTTTTGACGGAGTAGCGGGTGTGGAGCCGCAATCTGAGACGGTTTGGCGTCAGGCCGACAAGTACGGCGTTCCGCGTATCTGCTTTATTAATAAGCTTGATCGTGCGGGTGCTTCGTTCGAACGTTCGTTCCAGTCGATCCTCGATCGTCTCGGTGCAAATGCGGTCGCGATGCAGATCCCGATCGGTATTGAAGAGCATTTTAAAGGCGTTGTCGACCTTATCACCATGAAGGCGTTCGTTTGGAGCAACGAAGAAAAGGGTGCGAACTACGACATTGTCGACATTCCCGCCGATCTCGTTGAAGCCGCACAGGCCGCCCGCGAAAAGATGGTCGAAGCAGTTTCGGCAATTGACGACCATCTGATGGAGAAATACCTCGAAGGCGAAGCGGTTTCGGAAGACGAAATTCGTAAGGCTCTTCGTGCAGGAACGCTCGCGATGAAGATCGTCCCGGTATTTACCGGTTCGGCATTCAAGAACAAAGGCGTTCAGACGCTTCTCGACGCCGTGGTCGATTTCCTCCCGAGCCCGCTCGATATTCCCGCAATCGAAGGCACCAATCCTAAGAGCGGCGAGATCGAAACCCGACCGCCGGATGCGAAGGCTCCGTTCTCAGGTTTGGTATTTAAGTTGATGGCTGACAAGCACCTAGGTCAGCTTGCATTCGTCAGGATCTACTCCGGTACAGTCTCGTCTGGTTCTTACGTCACCAACACGATCAAAGACTCGAAGGAACGCGTCGGACGTTTGATGTTGATGCACGCTAACAAGCGTGAGGACGTTGAAACGGCGAGCGCGGGCGAGATCGTCGCGATCGGCGGTATGAAAAATACCACGACGGGCGATACGGTCTCCGACGAATCGAAGCCGATCATTCTGGAGTCGATGGACTTTCCGGAACCCGTCGTGCGTGTCGCGGTCGAACCGAAAACTCGTCAGGATCAGGACAAAATGGGCATCGCGCTCAACCGTCTTGCCCAGGAAGATCCGAGTTTCCGCGTCAATACCGACCATGAAACGGGCCAGACGATCATCGCCGGAATGGGCGAACTTCACCTTGAGATCATCGTCGATCGCATGAAGCGTGAGTTTGGCGTTGAGGCGAATGTTGGTAAACCGCAGGTAGCGTATCGCGAGACGATCACGGGCAGTGCACCTGGTAAAGAGATCTATAAGAAGCAGTCGGGCGGCCGCGGTAAGTTTGGCCACGTCGAACTGACGATCGAGCCGGCTCCGGGCGAAGGTTTTGTTTTCGAAGACAAGATCTCAGGCGGATCGATCCCGCGACAGTTCATCAAGCCGACGATGGAAGGCGTTCGCGATGCTATGCTTCGCGGCTTCCTCGCCGGATACGAACTGGTTGATATCAGGGTCACGCTCCTTTTCGGTTCGTATCACGAGGTTGACTCGGACGAAATTTCGTTCAAGCTGGCCGGATCGCTCGCGTTCCAGGATGCGGTAAGAAAGGCCAAGCCGGTACTGCTTGAACCGATCATGCGAATCGAAGTAGTCACGCCGGAAGAGTATATGGG
>JBEBGW010000387.1:0-4057 GCA_040081025.1 Pyrinomonadaceae bacterium
CGTCGGCAGTCGATCAGAGTTCGGATTGCAATCCTCGTCATCGACGACGCCGTCGGCGTCCGCGTCGGGGAACGTCCATCCGATGTCATAGAGAAATTCCGACGTGAGATCGTCCGGGGCTTTTAGCTTATGTGTCAAATCAGGATTGATCGACGGTTCCATCAGGACGTTCCTGCTGGCAAACGTATCGAAATGCGAGATCGACGAACCACTGACAACCGGGAACGGAGCATAGACCCGGGCCCGCCCGAGAGCATCGGCACCTGCACGAACACTCAGGTCGATCGCAAGACTTGCGTTCACCGGAACCAGTTGGGCAATGATCGCAAGGCCATCGGCACGTCGAATGCTGACGGTTGGGATCGTTACGAAAGCACCGTTGATTCCGTCGTCCGCCATTCCGGCGGGAGCTGCGTTAACGTTCGCTGCCTGATTGTAAATGATCACACCCGCAGCACCGGCATCTGTAGCGTTCCGAGCTTTTACCGCGAAACCACAGAAACCACGCTCGATAAGAACGATCTTTCCCGCGACCGCCGCTGCATTCGTAAATGGCGAACATCCGTCCGTCGTCGTTCCGGGTGCCGGGACAGTCGGCGGATTCGCCGGCTCGATGGCGTCGATGGCGGCGACGATGTTGGCAGTCACGTTAGGATTTCCAAGCAGTGGTCCAAAAGCTGCCGTGCCAAACTGATACGGGCCCGCGATCGCGGCCGGACTGTTCACACCAACGGTCGGACTGCCGAAATTGAGAACACTCGGCACGCCTGCGTTAAGAAGCGGAGCATCAAGAACGACTCGTGCGAAACTGGTCGCCGATGTAACACGTTGAGCGTTCGTCATCTGCGGCCAGTAAAGGCCCTGAGCATTGTCGAACATCCGCGTGTTGTAAGCATCCGGGAACCTGCCGGCCGCGTTGCCGAACAATGCTCCCGTCGTCAAACTGGCCTGTTGGCTAAAGCCCAAGCCGTGAGCGAACTCGTGCAGGAGAACCGCGATCAGATCGTTCTGCGAGCCGTGATTGTTGTCAAGGCCAAGGTAGAAATTGAAGTTCGTGCTGAAGTTCGCGTTGATGTCGTCAGCCGCAGGGCTCAGATCGATCCCCGCAAGCTTGTTGGCGAGAGCGTTGTAATACCAGGTTCCGGGCAGTGGTGCACCCGCGAAATCACGCACAAGGCCGACTGGACCGGCACTGCCAAGAACCCCGGCACCCAAGGACGTGAACTGTGCTCGGATGCGAATGGGTACGTTGCTGTCCAGTCGGGCCGACCAAAGACTGGCTGCATACGTAAACGCGATCAAACGCTGCTCGCCGAGCGTGGTTCCGGCATTGCCGCCGACCGGAGTCGCGGGAGTCGGATCATTGAACCCGACGCCCGGTGCATTCAGATTAATGATGGTGAACTGGGCCGGACCGGCAAACGCGGCACTGGCAAAGCAAACAGCGAGGACGAAGGTGATGGAAATAGTTCGAACTATGTTTTTGGTTGTCATCGTCGTCCCCCTTATTCCGATACCTCTACAAAGCCCAGGAATTCGAGGCCTTCCTCGAGCGAGAAGACACACAGCGTTTCCATCGTGCCGTCAGCCTTGGGACGAGCAACGAACGTTCCGCCATATCCTCCTTCGAGATCGATCGAAACTCCGCCTCCGGCACTGACTGTCGATGGAAGATCGTCCGGCCGCTTTGTAAGATTCGCCAGATCGGCAACGACCTTGTCGGCTTCAGCTTCGGTCGGCAGACGGAATTCGCCCGTCGCTTCGTCCTTAACTATCCGACGCGTACCGCGATACTTTTTCTGGGCACGTTCCGACTGAGCACTGACGGTTCTTCCCGTCTTTGACGAGTTCGTAAAGACCACGATCCCCGCAGCGATCAGAGCGATCGCGAGAACGACCACGTACGCGGCCTTCGACTTACCTCTATTCTGTTTCACTTTCTTCATTCGCTATCTCCTTTTTGGTTCGTAGATGCCAACAGACTGACCGAGGCGGGTGAAGGCATCGATCGTCAGCAAGGTGATGGAAACAAGCTCAAGAATTGACGACACACTGGGGTCGCAATTCGGATTCTTGAAGCAGATTCAATAATTTGTATTGAGAATTCGAGCGATTATCACCGATTTACACAGCGTGGTCAATCAACCTTCGTCAATTGTTTGTTGAAGTATCGGTAATCCTTTGAAATGATATGGGCATCTCAGAAACCAACGGGGATCATATGAATATCAGGCGTTTTCCTTTTCGGTGGATTCTGGTCTCGTCGGTCATTTGCGTCGCGGCGGTTGGAATGGCTTTTGGACAGTCAGGCCGTCGGGTCAAAGCGACTCCTACGCCTATTCCGGCTGAACGCGAACCGGAGTATTCCGAATCCACACCGAAACCGAAACGGCCCGTCTGGATTTCACCCGCAGAGCGGATGAATCAAACAGCCGCAAAGGTCACCCCAAAACCGATCGCCGACACGACCGCCGACAGCGAAGACGAGGTTAAGGTCGAGACGACTCTCGTCACGATCCCCGTTTCCGTATTCGACCGCAACGGCCTCTACATCCCCGGGTTGGATCAGAAAGATTTCAAGATCTTCGAGGACGGCAAGGAACAGGAGATCGCGTACTTCGGCACCTCCGACAAACCGTTCACCGTTATCCTGCTCATCGACACGAGCCCGTCGACCGAGTACAAGATCGACGAGATCCGCACCGCCGCCGTCGCCTTCGTCGATCAGCTAAAGCCGCAGGACCGCGTGATGGTGATCGAGTTCGACGCCAACGTCCACGTCCTTACCGAAGCGACCAGCGACCGCCAACTCATCTATAAGGGCATCCGCAAGGCCGACTTCGGCAGCGGCACTTCCCTTTACGAGGCCGTCGAATTCTCACTCAAAAAGCAGCTCAGCAAGATCGAGGGCCGCAAGGCGATCGTGCTCTTCACCGACGGCGTCGACACGACCTCGCGAGGCCGCTCGACCTACGACACCACGCTCGCACTCGCCGAAGAATCCGACGCACTGATCTTCCCTATCTACTACAACACCTATTTCGATATGGTTCGCCAGACGGGTGGAGGCGGTGGCGGATGGCCCGGAACGATCACGCTCGGTGGCGGAGGCCTTGGCAGACCTAGCTCCGAAGACTACGCACTCGGCAGACGCTATCTCGAAGAACTCGCCGACTACACCGGCGGCCGCGTCTTCCGCCCCGAATCAACCCCCGGCGGACTCACCGTCGCCTTCGAAGGCATCGCCGAAGAACTCCGCCGCCAATACCAGATCGGCTACACACCCGCCGACGACGGCAGGCCCGGCCAACGCAAACAAATAAAGGTCCGCGTCCGCCGCCCCAACCTCGTCATCCGCTCCCGCGACAGCTATATCGTCGGCGAACAAACGGCAGCGACAGCAAAACCGGCGACGGATTAACCCGACAAACTTGTAAATTTTCTTGCCTGTCGGAAAGGCCCAACTTCGGTTTGACCGCCGTTCGAATGTTGTGCTAACTTCTCTCCAATTCGTTTCGACATCGGAGCAGTTTTGAATAGCTGCTCGAACCAAATGGCAATTTCTTGAGCTGGGTTAACCCAGGCGCTTTTCAGCTCAATGGATCAAGCAAGGTCTCCCTTCGAACTTACCGAATCTGGCTCCGACACGGGTCGTAAGAAGTTGCGTTCGGCCGGGCTGCGAAGAGAGAACCGAATTACATGTTTGAACCGATCGGGTATGATCCCGGTCGGTTCTTTTTCGTTTGAGTGAAAACGAAAGCCCGTCAGTAGTTGACGCTACTAACGGGCCGCGTATTCACTCTTAAGGAATTTTGGTACCGAAAGAGGGTCTAAGCAGCCTCATCTTACCACCAGAATTCCTCAATCATCAATTGAATTTCGGCTCCATGGCCGAGGTGTCGTTCGCGTCAGCGTGATCCGTTCCGCCCCGAAAATAGGTCGCAAATATGAATCGAAGAAAACTGTTCACCGCTCTCGGTATCGCCGCCGGGATCCTGTTTGTCACCCTAGGCGTCTTCGCCTCGAACGGCTGGCTGCCGACGACGGATCCGATGAC
>JBEBGW010000072.1:0-15193 GCA_040081025.1 Pyrinomonadaceae bacterium
ACGCCTACAATTTGGGCGACTCGAGATATCCGATCGCAAGTGCGTGGTTCGAGGGTCTAATGAATGGTTCCGAACGGGCATGCTTTTGTTGGGAAACGATCAATGGATTTATCCGGATATCAACGAATCCGGTAGCGATGCCGAATCCTTATTCGCTAACCGAAGCGCATACCATTGTTCGAAGCTGGCTTACGTCGCCCAACGCGTTATTTCTGCATCCAAGCGAAGATCATTTAGATGTGATCCGAAAGCTTGGATTAAAGGCAAATGCGAGAGGAAAACTTCATTCCGACGCGATCTTGGCGGCATATGCGGTTGAAAACGACGCTACCATAGCCTCCTCTGACAAAAACTTTCGGTTGTTTGACGGGATTAAGCTTGTCGATCCGCTGAGTTCTTGAGTCGGACTCTTGTCGAGAGGACAGCTAAACTGCGAGACGGTCGCGGGTGATGGTAAAGCCGTCGAGATCGCCGAGAGCGACGAACGCGATCTTGTCGGTTTGGAAGCACTCGGCGGCGAGCGACTGGGTATCGTCGATCGTGACGGCGGCGACGTTGGCGAGCGATTCTTCGACCGGGATCTGCCGGCCATGAACCATCTCGCATTGGGCGAGCGAGCCGGCACGTCCGGCAGAATCTTCGAGGCCGAGCAGCACTGCGGCACGCGTCTGTTCCTTCATCAGATCGAGTTCATCCTGCGTAATGCCGTCGCGTGCGACCGCACGAAGTTCGTCGATGACGATATCGAGCAACTCTTCCAAGTGCTCGGGAGACGTTCCCGCCGAGACGGTGAAAAAGCCAGTATCGTTGTACATCGCGGTCGAGGCTCCGACGCTGTATGCAAGCCCGCGTTCTTCGCGTACCTTTTGCCAGAGGCGGCTCGACGTTCCCCCGCCGAGCGCATTCGACAAAAGATCCGCCGCGTACCGGCGCGGATCGTCCGCCTTCACCATCGGCGTCGCAATAATGACGTGGGCTTGCTCGAGATCGGCACGGTTCTCAATAAATATCGGAGCGGCCAGCTTCGGTGCTGAGAGTTCAAACTTTAGTTTGTCCACGGGTGCCGGCACGCTGAAGCGTGAACTCTTAACCTTTGAGACGAGATCGTCGTGATCGATGTTGCCGGCAGCGACGACGATCAGATTCTCAGGCGTAAATGCCGCTCGATGGAACTGGATGGTGCGTTCGTGATCGAACGATCGGACGGTATCAGGTGTACCGGTGATCGCCATTCCTAGTTGATGGCCGCGAAAGAATTCGCGGTGAAAGATGTCGCTCAAGAGATCCTCTGGCGAATCTTCATTCATCTTCATCTCTTCGATGATTACGCGTTGCTCGTTGATGCAATCTGCATCCTCGAACTTGGGATCGCCGAGCATATCGGCAAGCAGGTCGAACGCTGTGTCGATCTGGTCGTCGATCACCTTGACGACGAATCCGGTTTCTTCATGGGTCGTGAAAGCGTCAAGCGTACCACCGAGCCGGTCTTGCTCTATGGCGATGTCCATTGCCGAGCGTTTGTTCGTGCCCTTGAAAACGCAATGCTCGATGAAGTGGGTGATGCCGTTAAGTTCGTCCGGCTCATTTCGAGAACCGACGCGATAAAAAAAGCCGAGCGTCGCAGACCGGACGCCCGACATTTTGTCTGTGAGAACTACGATGCCGTTCTCGAGGCGTGTTTCCCTGATATCTTCCTTCATTTTAGCGAATGAAGAGGATACCACATCGGCATCAATCGTCGTCGTCTGCAGGGCCGAAGCGGTAGACGAGGAAGCCGATCGCACGTGCCGGTTTCCCGCCGAAGGTAGGCCGGTTAAACTTTGATGCGAGGGCGGCTCGTTCGGCTTCGGGATGGAGTAGGTTATTGCCCGTCCGCCCCTTTGCCTGAATGACGTTGCCGTTCGTATCGATCAACACCTCGACCTGCACGAGACCTTTCGCTCCGTTCGCCTTCGCATCGCGGGTGTGCCAAGGCTTTTCAGCGGATACGACCTCGAAATTTAGAAAAGTATATTTGTCGCCTACGACAAAACCGTCCCAAGGACGTGGTTTTGCGGTCGCGGTCGCCTTGGCGTTCGTTGCTTTGACAGCGGTCGCTTTAGTGGACTTTGCCTTCGTCGTGCGTCCAGACGAGCCAGTTGCTGCCTTTCCGCCGCCGCCGAATGCTCCAGTCGCTGCTCCCGGGCCGCCTGCGGCGCCCTCGGCCGGCTCGTCGCGAGCAAGGATGGCCGCTCCGGCGGTTTGAGCCTGGGCTGCAGGCGCTAACAAAATAAACGCAAACAACGCGAAAACGAAACCGTTCAAGAAAGATCTATGGTTTGCATACGTCACCTTAGCGATGGGACGGTTTGAAAGAAGAAATTTTGCGAAACGAATCGTTCAGAGTCCAAGCTTTAGCTTGTTTCGGTGCATATAGACGTCTCTCGGCAACCAGTGCAAGCTGAAGCTTGAACTCTGAACATTGAACTTACGCGCCCGCCGGGGCGATCTTCTCGCTGACTTCGGGTTCGGAGGCCGGTGAGATCTCGTCGGAATCCGCGATGAGCGATTCGTTGACCAGCTTTTTCTGCTCTAGTTCGTGGATGGCGTAAGAACCCGTCGCGGGTGACGCCGACGACGCACGGCCGACGAATCGTATCTCACGCAGGCGAGGCTCGACAAAGAACCATCCGCCCATGTTCTGCGGCTCTTCTTGAGTCCAGAAAAGTTGCGTCGCGTTTGGATAACGCTCAATGATCGCCTCGAGAGCCGTCTTCGGGAATGGGTAGAATTGTTCGAGCCGAACGACCGCAACACGTTCGTCGCGAGCGTCAATGCGGGCGGCTTCGAGATCGTAATAGACCTTGCCGCTGCATATGACGATGCGTTTGACCTTGGCTGTATCAACAACGCCTCCATCATCGATCACGGGCATGAAGCCGCCGGTTGTCAGCTCTTCCATCTTCGAGCTTGCTGTCGGCAGACGTAAAAGGCTCTTCGGCGTCATCACGATCAGCGGGCGGACGATCTCCTGCTTAACCTGCCGCCGCAGCATATGGAAATACTGCGCCGGAGTCGTCGGATAGCAGACCTGGAGATTATTCTCAGCGCAGAGCTGTAGGAAGCGTTCAAGCCGTGCCGACGAATGCTCCGGGCCTTGGCCTTCGAAACCGTGCGGCAGCAGCATTACCAGGCGGCACGTTTGCTTCCACTTATCCTCGGAGGCGGCAATGTACTGATCGATGATCACCTGAGCTCCGTTCACAAAATCGCCAAACTGAGCCTCCCATGCGACCAATTCGGTCGGGGCTTTCACTGAATATCCGTACTCGAAACCGAGCACACCTTGCTCAGACAAGTTGCTGTCGAAAACGTAGAAGCGTGCGTTCGGAGCGTCGGCGTTCTTCAATTCCGATAGCGGCGTCCAGCGTTCGCCCGTGATCGTGTCGTACATCGACGCGTGCCGGTGCGAGAATGTGCCGCGGCCGGAATCCTGGCCGCTGACGCGAACGGGAGTTCCTTCAAGCACGAGTGATCCGAACGCCATCGCCTCGGCAAATCCCCAGTCCATCGGGACCTCGCCGTCGCCCATCTTCGCGCGACGAGCAAGCTGTCCGACCATCTTCGGATTGACGTGGAATGTATCTGGAACTAACGAGATCTTCTCGGAAACATTCTTCAAAATCTCAGCTGACGCACTGGTTTCAAGCACTTGAGATCCGTCATCTTCTGCAGGCGGTGCGGCAAGTACGGCCCTTGCGGGTTTCTCGGCAGCGATCTTTTTGGCCCGTTCGAGAATGCCCTCATATTTCCCGTGGACCTCGTCCGTCATCGCGTTGAGATCATCCTCAGTGATTACGCCTTCGCGGATCAGGTGCTGAGCGTACAAGTGACGCGCTCCGGGATGCTGTTTCACGCGGGCGTACATAACCGGCTGGGTGTAGCTCGGCTCATCACCCTCGTTGTGCCCTAATCGGCGGAATCCGACGAGGTCGATGACGACGTCCTTCTGAAACTCGCGGCGATATTCGAGTGCGATCTGAATCACGCGATACGCGGCCTCAGGATCGTCACCGTTGACGTGGAAGATCGGTGTCTGGGTGATCTGCGCGGCGTCGGTCGAATAGATCGAGCTGCGGCTGTTCTCTACCGAGGTCGTGAATCCGATCTGGTTATTGATGACGATATGGATCGTGCCGCCGGTGCGATATCCCGGCAGATTCGCAAGCTGAAGCGTTTCCATCACGATACCTTGTCCGGCAAACGCAGCGTCACCGTGAAGCAGCACCGGAAGGATACGTGCGTACGATTCCTCACGCGAAAATCCCTTGCCGTTGCGGAGTTCGTCCTGAGTCGCACGGGCCATACCCTCGACGACCGGGTTCACAAACTCAAGGTGGCTAGGGTTACAGGAAAGCTCGATGCGAACTTCTTTGCCCGACTTGGTCGCTTTGTTGCCGACCGCCCCCTGGTGATATTTTACGTCGCCCTCGTCGGCCGGAAACGCCGGATGTGAAGTGCCTTCGAAAACGGTGAAGATACGCTCGGCCATATCGCCTGACGATGCGTCGCCGACGATGTTAGTGAGCACGTTGAGCCGGCCTCGGTGGGCCATGCCCATATAGATCTCGTCGACTCCGCGTTCGCCCGCACCCTGGACGAGCTGGTCGAGCATCGGGATCGCGGTCTCGCAGCCTTCGAGCGAGAACCGTTTTTGTCCGAGGTATTTTTTGTGAAGGAATTGCTCGAACTGCTCCGCCTCGATGAGTTTTGTAAGCAGTTCTTTACGCAGGTCTGCGTCGAGTGCCTGTGTGTCCACAAAGTTCTCGCGAATCCGAGCGCGGATCCATTCCTTCTCTTCTTTACTCTGAATGTGCCGGTATTCGATACCGACTTTGCCGCAATACGCTTTGCGGAGGATCTCAAGAATGCGGCGAAGCGTGGCTGTCTTTTCCCCGTGTAAGCCTCCCGTGATGAATTCGCGGTCGAGGTCCCAGATCGTTAGGCCGAATGCTTCGAGATCAAGCTCGGACGCGTGATGCGAGGTCATGTTCAGCGGATCGATATCCGCGAGCATATGTCCGCGGATGCGGTACGCGTTGATGAGCTGAAGGACG
This sequence comes from Pyrinomonadaceae bacterium, assembly GCA_040081025.1. Lineage (GTDB taxonomy): Bacteria > Acidobacteriota > Blastocatellia > Pyrinomonadales > Pyrinomonadaceae > OLB17. Next base: position 5,097 of record JBEBGW010000072.1, read on the forward strand.
TTGGCCTGTTTCTCGGCCTGTTCGGTAAACCGGTCGCCGCCGAGCAGGCTTGGGTTGTAGTCTACTGCCCAGCGGAGCGGCGGATAGTTGAGATCGATGGCGCGGAAGATCTGATCGTAAAATCCGTGCTGGCCGACGAGGAATTCGTGGATCTTCGCGAGGAAAAGACCGCTCTCCGCACCCTGAATCACGCGGTGATCGTAGGTGCTCGTAAGCGTGACGATCTTGCTGATGCCGATCTGCGAAAGGGCGCCCGGCGTCATCGCCTGATATTCCGCCGGATACTCGATCGCACCGGTCGCGATGATCGCACTCTGACCCGACATCAAACGCGGATTTGACGAGACCGTGCCGATCGTTCCAGGATTGGTGAGCGAGATCGTCGTGCCCTGAAAATCCGCGATCTCGAGCTTTCCGTCGCGAGCTTTCTTGACCGTCTCATTGTATGCGGCGAAGAACTCCGCGAAGTTCATCTTCTCGCAGTCCTTGATGTTCGGGACGAGCAGATTCCGCGAGCCGTCCTTTTTCTCAATGTCGATCGCGATGCCAAGATTGATGCCTTCGTGCACCAGCCGCGAGGGCGCTCCGTTGACCACGCCGTAACCGTTATTAAGTGCCGGGTATGCCTTTGCAGCCTGAACGATCGCCCATGCGATGATGTGCGTGAACGACGCCTTGCCGCGTCCCTGTGGCGTTAGATATTCGTTGATGATCCGGCGATTTTCTTCGAGCACCTTTACCGGCATCGTTCTTACGCTCGTCGCGGTCGGCACGGTCAGGCTCTGCTCCATGTTCTCGACGATTTTTTTCGACGCGCCGATGAGCGGTTTGGCTTCCGTGTCTGCGGAAAGCGGCGTGTCGGCTTTCTTTGTTGCTTCAGCTTGTTTCGTTTCGTTTTGAGCCGCTGGAACGGCGGAGGGCACACTCCCTACCGGTCGTGTTTCTGCCTGCGGGGCGATTCCACCGTTGAGAAGGCCAGAGAAGAACTCTTGCCAGGAATCGTCGACCGACTTTGGGTCTGCCTGGTATCGCACAAGCAGCCCTTCGACGTAGCTGGCATTTGCGCCGAAATTCTCTGAGATTAATGCCGAAATGTTCGTAGATTGTTCGCTCACGGTGATCGTAGACCTCGTTTACTGAATCAGGTGCAATCCACTATTTTACAGTATGCGGGGGCAAAAGATAAGCGGCTACTTTTCGTGGAGCGGATTCTTGATAGTTAGGTTGAGATCGATCGGAACGACGCGTTTGTGATAGAAACCGTATCGCCGAAACCTGCCGAAAACGAATAAGCGTCCGGTCACAACCCAGTCGGCTCGCTTTTCGGTCATTTCCTGCCATGCGGCTTTAACGAGTCCGGACGTGGGTACGAATATGCGGACAGGTTGCGGTACTACGACTTTCTCGCCTTTTCGGAACTCGAATTTGTAAGTGTATTCCGCTGGTTCGACCTTGATCCCGTTCACTTTCAGATCGTGAAACGAGACCATCTCGACCTTGCCGCTCTGGGCCGATGTCGTGAATTCGGCGGGAAGTTCGAAGGTGATACCGGTGAGCGAGACATCGACGACCTCCGGCTCGCCGATTTTGATCGCCGCGTCGGAGCCGCCGGTGGAAGCATTGACCGAGACCTTGTCTCGATAGACCTTGTAGCCGCGGATCTTATCGGGCAGTTCCTGAGAGAAGACCGACAGAGAAAGCAGAAACAGAAGAAAAACAGCGGGGGCAAGCCGCCCTTCCCTACTGACGTTTGTTGCGTCGGGTGTGTTAGCTACGCGAGTCAAAGTAAAACTATCTCAGTCCGGAAGGCGGGCTTGCCCCCGCATCCGTTTAGTCAGGAAGCGGTTGATTTACCGTCGGCCTTAGGCTCCGCTTCTTCACCCGCTTTTTCGAGATCCAGCTTGATCGCGTCCAGTATTCCGTTAATAAACTGGGTTGCTTCGAACGTACTGAACCTACGGGCTATTTCCAGAGCCTCATTGATGACAACTGTTCGGGGAGTGTCTTCGTAGAGAAATTCGTAGACAGCGAGGCGGAGGATGTTGCGGTCGACGATCGCCATTCGCTCGATGCGCCAGTGTTCGGCACGGGAGCGGATGCGGTCATCGACTGTTTCGAGATTCTTTATTGCACCGCGGACGAGATTGCTGGCGAAATCACGGGTACGCTCGTCAAACGATGAATCGCCGAGTTCGGTCCAGTAAGCGGTGGTCAAGTCTTCCGCCTGCGCCTTATCGACGTCGGCGGCGAATAACATCTGCAGAGCGCTCTCACGCGCCTTTCGGCGTGTGCCTGAGGCTTTTTCTTCCTTTTCAAACGACATGCGGAAACGCTTTGCCCTTACCCTTGTTCTCGGTCGCCGACATCTCTCGATAGAGATTCGCGACCTCGACCGCCGCCATAGCGGCTTCGTAGCCTTTGTTGCCGGCCTTCAATCCAGAGCGGTTGATCGCTTGCTCGACAGTGTCGGTTGTGACGACTCCAAACATGACCGGGATTCCGGTCTCTAGTGAGACCGATGCGACGCCCTTAGCGGCCTCGCCAGCGACGTAATCGAAATGCGGAGTCTCGCCGCGGATCACTACGCCTATAGCAATGACGGCATCGAACTTACCTGATTGAGCGGCCTTCAGAGCCGCGAGCGGAAGCTCGAACGCACCGGGCACCATGAATACCTCGACATCTGCTTCGGATGCTCCGGCTGACGCAAGCGCATCAACGGCGCCGTCGATGAGCTTCGATGTCAAAAAATCGTTCCAGCGGCTGGCAACGACCGCGAAGCGGAATCCTTCTGCGTTCGTCTTTCCTCTATGAATTACGGGCTGCAAATTATCACCTCGGCCTTTTGGGGCAAATAAGAGTATATGTAACCCGCTTTCGAAAAGACAAGACCAAAGGAACATTGCATAATGTTCGAGACGGATGTCGGCACAGATAATCGAAACCGAAGAGACCCTGATAATCGAAACGCCGGAGCGTGTTCCGCTTGCGTTTGCACTGGCGTCGATCGGCAACCGATTCCTCGCTGTGGCGATCGACCATACGATCCAATACGTGTCGATCGCGTTGATAGCATTGCTTTTTCTGTTCGCGGCGGGCCTGTTTGGTGACGGCGGTGAGAGCGTGATCGACAGCGTCGGGATCAACACGCCCAAGTGGATCGTCGCGGTGTTGATAATCGTTGTATTCGTCCTGTTTTCGGGATATTTCGCGTTTTTCGAGTGGTGGTGGGACGGGCAGACGCCAGGAAAGCGGCTAATGAAGTTGCGTGTGATCCGCGAGGATGGCCGGCCTATCACGTTGTGGGAGGCGATCGCACGCAATCTGCTGCGGATCTTCGACGCGATCCCGGGGTTCGTGTTGCCGATATATTCTGTCGGCCTGATCGTCGTCTTCTTGAACAGCCGAGACCAGCGGGTCGGCGATATGTTCGCCGGGACGGTCGTGATCCGCGAGCGGACCGACGAGGCTCCGACATTTGCCGAGACGTTCTCAAATCCTGTTGCCGATGCAGCATTTCGGCGAGTTCAGCAGCGGACCGCATTCGACGCGAACATCACGTCGATCGGCGAGAAAGAGATCGAAGTGATCGAGAGTTTCCTGCGCCGTCGCTGGGACCTGACCGACCGGCAGCGGATATGGATGGCATGGCGCATCGCACTGCCTATAATGTTCACGCTAAAGCCGCGGTACGATTCTGCGACGTTTACGTACGAAGGTTTTCTCGAAGAATTGCTCCACCGCTACCATGCGAAACAGAGATTCTTGAATTAATTCATCATTTCATTCTCGCTAAGCAGAATTTTCTCTTCTTTTCTTCTTTCGTGTATTTCGTGGATAGTTTTCAGATCGTTATCCACGAAACACACGAATAGGAAAACCGGATGACTCATACATGTTGGAATGCTGGCCTTTCTCCGTATTTTCAACCATTCGTGATAGCCTTTTATTTTCGCACTAACTTCCTCGGAACAACCGTGACACGAAACGTACTCATTACCGGAGGGGCCGGATTTATCGGCTCGAATCTGACCGAACATCTACTTGCCGAGGGCGGGTGGAATGTGTCGGTTGTCGATGATCTGAACGATTTCTACTCGCCCGAGATCAAACGGGCGAACTTGGCCGAGGTTCGCGAGAAGGGCGAATTTCAGTTCTTTGAGGCCGATATTCGTTGTTCGGAGAGCCTTCAGCCGGTGTTCGATGAGAATGAGTTCGACGTGATCGTTCACCTTGCCGCTCGTGCCGGCGTAAGGCCTTCATTGAAGCAGCCTAAGCTTTATGCCGAAACCAATATTAACGGCACGCTCAACCTGCTTGAGCTTGCACGCGACTATGAGGTAAAGCAGTTCGTTTTTGGCTCGTCGAGTTCGGTCTATGGCGAGAATGAGAAGCTGCCGTTCGCCGAAAGTGACCCGATCTTCAACCCCATTTCACCGTATGCGGCGACCAAAGCTGCCGGCGAGTTGATCTGCCACACGTACTCGCATTTGTTCGATATCCGCACGATTTGCCTTCGCTTTTTTACCGTTTACGGAGCTCGTCAGCGGCCGGATCTTGCGATCCACAAGTTTTCGAAGCGGATCTGGGAAGGGAAGCCGATCACGGTTTTTGGCGATGGATCGACTCAGCGGGATTACACGTATATCGACGACATAATTTCCGGCGTTCGGGCGGCGATGGACTACGATGCGTCGATGCACGAGGTCTTTAATCTGGGTGAATCTGAGACTACCGAACTGTCCCGGTTGATCGAATTGCTCGAAGAAAGCCTCGGCAAGAAAGCCGTAATCGACCGCCAGCCCATGCAGCCCGGCGATGTTCCCATCACCTACGCCGACATCTCAAAGGCCTGTAAACTGCTCGGCTACAACCCGCAGACGAAGATCGAAGACGGCATTCCGAAGTTTGTCGAATGGTTTAAGGCGGTGAATCAAGAATCGCCCGCAATAGTCTAGCTCCAACCAAAGACGCGTTTCATGATCGGCAGAAGGCGGTGATCGGTCAGGACGCTGCGGAAGAATTCCTCGTGTTCGAGTTCGACGCGTGCCATGTCGAGCAGGTCTCGAACGCAGTCATCCATCCCGAGTTCGGCGGCGAATTTAGCGGCTTCCTCGTACTCGGCTGAGTTCTGGCTTTCCAGGCGGCCGGCGAAATACATCGGCATGAACCAGCCTGAGACGTGGCACGAGACGCCGAGCGTTCGCCCGATCGTACAGAAGACCTTCTCGCGGGCAGGCCGCGGTGCCGAGCCGAGACTTTCCAGCCATTCGCCGACCCGCCTTCGGTGGTCCCACTCCTCGGCTTCGATCTCTCGGATGCGGTTCTTTTCCGGCGAATCTTTCAGCGATCTCCAGTGACCGCGATAGGCATACGCAGCCGCTACTTCGCCTGAGTAGGCGTTTTGCAGAATGCGGATCAGGGCGTCGCGGGCAGTTTTCATTTGGCTTCCTGCCATTGTATCGGATGGATGCGTCAAAGCGGCCAATTTCTTGCTAGCGGACGTTCAGAAGTTTCATTAGTTCGACCGCTCCGACCTCACCTTTTTTGCGGATGAAGTCCCGCGGGGTGTTGTCGCCGATCTCGAAGACGATGGCTTCCATTCCGTGTTTGTCGAAGAAATGATTGCGGCTGACGCGGGTTGGGAGGAGTCGCGGGCTGGGCTGGATGCGCGGTTCGTAGTTCGGGATAGCCTCACGAATGTTCTCGATCCATCGGGGGATGAGACGAGGGGCATTGCCCTCATAGATCGGGCTCATCGGGTAATAGATGTCGTTCCAGGTGGAGTGAAAGTCGATGCCGAAGTAGAATTTGCCGCCGGTCTCAGCCTCTCTCCGGTTGAGAAAGTCGCGAACAAGCTGGGTTTCGGGCTGGTTGAAATCGGACCAATCGCGATTCAGGTCGACGCCTCCCTGGTTGTGGCGCCAGTGGCCTTCGTCGACGCCGTCCGGGTTCATCAGCGGGACAACATAGATGCCCCAATTCTGTCTGAATGCGTGGCTAAGTTCGGTGCCGTTAGCGACGGTTTCTGCGAAAGCCTGCATTGCAAAATAGCCGGTGACCTCGGGCGGATGCTGGCGCGAGATGACGAGGATCATTCGCCGGGAGTTGAGGTTGCCTATCTTTAGCATCCGCATGACGCGTCCGTCGCGGCTCTTGCCGATCTCCTCGATCTGAAAGCCGCCATTCTTTGCCGTCGCGTTCATCCACGCGTTGACGTGTTTCGATGTCTGAATCTCCTGAGCGCTGACCCATAGCGGCTTCTTTCCGGTACGGAGCGTCATCGTGATACTCCGCGGCAATGAATCGACGACTCCGGTGCCGGTACCTTTCTCTTCCTCAACGACAAACGCAGGGTCCAGTGTCGTCCACGTCAGTCCGTCTGGGCTTGTTTTCGGGTTGTATCTATGGCGAGCGGGCTCGGGGTAAACGAGTCGGACCTGAATATCTTTCTTCTTTTTCGACCAAACCTTGAACGCATACCAAGGGCTCGGGTTGATCGGGGAATTTTCTGGCGTGATCGTGATGACGAATCGACCGGTCACGTCCTTTTCGATCTTATTTGCCCGAGCGCCATCGAACTCGTTAGAAAAGTAGACGCGGTCCTCCTTAAATTCGAACGTGCGACGCACTTGCTTCTCGATCGGCCGGGTCACGGTGCTAACTTCAGCTTCTGGTTCCTGGGCGAAAACGGGAAGCAGTAATAGCGAAAAGAGGAAAAGGAAGTTGAGTCTTTGAATGTGAGCTTTCATGGTCGGTTCGGGATAATGAAGTGCGAATGCTGGCTTCGCCGTGGTCCAAAATACCACAAGGCTTGATCGGCCAGAACTGTCCGAATGGCTGTTATGCATATCAGACCTGGTAATCTGTGTAATGAGTTGACACTATTTATAAATAGAATTATTCTAATCCGAACTCAGTCGGAGAATCCAAAATGAAAGAGATCGGAAGTTTAGGGATCACTAAACAGCGGCAAGCTGTCTTGCGGGTTATTCGCGACGCCGAGGGGCATTTGACGGCTAACGAGGTGTTTGACGGAGCGCGGCGTCTGCTTCCGGGGATTTCTTTCGCTACTGTTTACAACTCGCTCCGATTCCTGAAGCAGGAAGGGCTGATCGGCGAGGTGCGGTTCGGGACGGATGCGACGCGGTACGATCGAAAGCTCGAACGGCACGATCACGCCATCTGCAATGCTTGCGGAAAGCTGATCGACCTCAACCTGCCGATTCCGGACGAGATCCTAAAGAAGGGCGAGCGTCTGTCAAAGTTCAAAGCCGAATCGATCGAAGTTGTGCTGCGCGGAATTTGCCCGGAATGTAGATGAGTTTGTTCGTTTAGTTCGTGGAGCTCTTTTCTTCTCCGCGAAATCCCGAAGGTCAGGAAGAATTTCTCCACGAAATACACGAAACAAGAAAACGAAGAAATACACGGAACAAGAACACGAAACCGAAGGAAACGAAAGTTTACGAAACCACTAAAGGGAAAGAAGAATAGAGATGGAACACACTAACGGAAAAGACGGTAACGGAGCGGGCAAATGCCCGTTCACGAGCGGTGCTCTGAAGTTCACTCACGGCACTTTCAGGGCGAATCGCGATTGGTGGCCAAATCAATTGAAGCTCGACATTCTGCGTCAGCATTCATCGAAGTCCGACCCGATGGGTTCGGGCTTTGATTACGCGGCGGAGTTCGGAAAGCTCGACTACGCGGGACTGATGAAAGACCTTGAGGCGCTGATGACCGATTCGCAGGACTGGTGGCCGGCGGACTTTGGACATTACGGCGGGCTGTTCATCCGACTTGCGTGGCATGCCGCGGGAACCTATCGCATCGGCGACGGGCGCGGCGGCGGCGGGCGTGGCCAGCAGCGGTTTGCCCCGCTTAACAGTTGGCCGGATAACGTCAGCCTCGACAAGGCACGCCGGCTGTTGTGGCCGATCAAAAAGAAATACGGAAACAAGATCTCGTGGGCGGACCTGTTCATTCTGGTCGGTAACGTTGCGCTTGAGTCGATGGGATTTAAGACGTTCGGATTTGGCGGCGGTCGTGTGGATACGTGGGAGCCGGATCAGGACGTTTACTGGGGAGCCGAGGACAAGTGGCTCGGCGGCGATATCCGCTACCAGCATGGTTCGCCAGGTGTCGAGGGCGAAGGCGTACTCGTTTCCGACGACAAGGCTGACGGTAACGTCCATAGCCGGAAGCTTGAAGACCCACTCGGGGCAGTACAGATGGGCTTGATCTACGTCAATCCTGAAGGCCCTGACGGCAACCCCGATCCGCTATTGGCAGCGAAGGATATCCGCGAGACGTTCGGCCGCATGGCGATGGACGACGAAGAGACCGTTGCACTTATCGCGGGCGGACATACGTTCGGCAAGACTCATGGTGCGGCCCCGGCCGATAACGTCGGCGTAGAACCGGAAGGCGCAAGCCTCGCGGCACAGGGCTTCGGCTGGCACAACAAATACGGTGCGGGCAAAGGTGCCGACACGATCACGAGCGGACTCGACGTGACGTGGACCGCAACGCCGACGAAATGGAGCAATAACTTTTTCGAGAATCTATTCGGATTCGAGTATGAGTTGACGAAGAGTCCGGCCGGCGCTCAGCAATGGGTTGCGAAAGACGGGCCGGAGATCATTCCGGACGCATTCGACCCGAACAAGAAGCATAAGCCGACGATGTTGACGACGGATCTGTCGCTTAGATTGGATCCGGAGTACGGAAAGATCTCGAAGCATTTCCTCGAGAATCCCGATGCGTTCGCCGATGCTTTTGCACGTGCGTGGTACAAGCTGACGCATCGCGATATGGGTCCGAAGGTGCGCTATCTGGGACCGGAAGTCCCGGCTGAAGAGCTGATCTGGCAGGATCCGGTTCCGGCGGGGAGCGGTTCTCTGAGCGATGCGGATATCGCGGAGCTGAAGGCGGCGATCCTCGATTCGGGATTGTCCGTCTCGCAATTAGTGGGAGCGGCGTGGGCTTCGGCATCGACGTTCCGCGGCGGTGACAAACGAGGCGGTGCGAACGGTGCCCGCGTGCGTTTGGATCCGCAAAAGAATTGGGATGTTAACAATCCGGCGGATCTCGCGGCGGTGCTCGGCAAGCTCGTGTCGATCAAAAGCGATTCCGGCAAGGATGTTTCTATCGCGGACCTGATCGTCCTCGGCGGATGCGCGGCGATCGAGAAGGCAGCAAAGGACGGCGGACACGATGTAAAAGTGCCGTTCAAGGCGGGCCGCGGCGACGCTTCGCAGGAGCAGACTGACATCGATTCGTTCCGGCAGATGGAACCGTATGCCGATGGATTCCGCAATTTCAAGAGGCGTGGCTATCGTGTGCTGGCTGAGGAAATGCTGATCGACAAGGCCCAGCAATTGACGCTGACCGTGCCGGAGATGACAGCTCTTGTCGGTGGCATGCGTACACTCGGCGCGAATGCGGGCGGTACGAGCTATGGCGTGTTCACTGATCGTCCCGGTGTGTTGTCGAATGACTTTTTCGTGAATCTGCTCGACATGGGAACTGAATGGAAAGCTGCCGATCCCGGCGAGCATGGATTCATCGGTACCGACCGCGCGACCGGCCAAGAAAAGTGGACTGGCACACGCGTCGATCTGATCTTCGGTTCGAACTCAGAGCTTCGTGCGGTGTCTGAGGTCTATGCTCAGTCGGACGGCGGCGCGAGATTCGTCAATGATTTCGTTGCGGCCTGGAACAAGGTGATGAACCTTGACCGGTTCGATTGACCTTTAGCTTAGCGAAAGTGTGAAGGCGGCTCGGAAACGGGCCGCCTATTTCTTACTTTCTTAACCTTCTGAACGCTACACGTTTTTCGCACTTGCTCAACGAAAAAACGCGTCTAGCTCATTGCCTTACAAGGGGCAAAACACTTAAACCTAGCAAAGGCAGTGGCTTACGTAGATTGGCATATAGTTTGCACTCTACCTGTTCAGCGGCGAAATGCCGAGGGAGGGAAGAAGATGACTGCCATTAAACTTATCGATTCGGAAATTGTCGAAACCCGAAACGTGTTCAACTTTGCTGATGGTCCGGTGACTGTCGACGAGCGCGAGGTTCATGAGTTTTATGGC
>JBEBGW010000388.1:0-4041 GCA_040081025.1 Pyrinomonadaceae bacterium
TTACTGTCTCGACTGTCAGGAGTTGGTCGAGAAAGGCCTTCTGGACGAAGAATAGATCACATAAGGCCCGCATCGCGGGTCTTTATTTTGCATCCGCGATGGTTTCGTTGTTTTCCGCCACCCGAAACACCTTATTGAACCTCGCCTTTCCGCAAAGGTGTCATTCCTGCGCGGCACAAGTTGGAAACGACTTCTTCGGCGTAGCATGTTCCGACTGCTGGGAGCACACAACATTCTTTGAAAATTCTGAAGAGTTGTGTTCGAAATGCGGAGCGATTAGCTCGGTTTCTGGCTTGGCCGTCGCGTGCAGAAACTGCACCGATCACCAATATGACGACGCCCGCTCAATTGGTATTTATGAGTTCGCAATGAGTGCCACCGTCTTGCATCTAAAACGATGTCCGGTAATACCTCGAATTCTATTTGATCAAATGTCTAGTATTCTGGCCTCTCAGGCTTTTGGCGATTGCGATTTTATAGTTCCCGTTCCGCTCTCCGCTAAGCGGCGAGCCGAGCGTGGATTCAACCAGGCCGAACACATTGCATCTCACGTTTCTGAAAAGCTTGGCATCCCCATTGATGCTCAAAGCTTGTCCCGTAAACTCCATACGCCGATGCATCGTGCTTCTATGGACAAAAAGGCACGCGAACTGTCGGTTAAGAATGCCTTCGAGGTGATTCGGCCAAAATTGGTCGCTGGAAGATCGATCCTTCTAGTGGATGATATATTCACTTCAGGAGCGACAGTTTCAAACTGCGCCAAGGCTTTGAAGAAAAACGGTGCGGCAAGAGTTAGCGTCTTTACTCTGGCCCGGGCCCCAATTGGTCAAACGTCCTAGGGACGATCCACTGCCTGGACGGGCAGATCCTGCGAAACTCCCCAAGCGACGCCGAAGGGGCTTAGATTGCTGCTCCTAAACACCCACCACGTCCCTGTCGATGGCCGCCATATGGCAACATCATCCCTTCCGTCGCGATCATAATCACCTGGCACTGGAACGTCCCCGGACGCTCCCCAGGCAATTCCAGCAAATGCTAGGTCAGAACTTCGTGAAACCAGCCATTCTCCGGTACTCGGGCGAAATACTGCATGATCGCCGCGTCCGTCGCCGTCATAGTCCCCAGGTACGGGCAGGTCGTCAGGCGAGCCCCATTGAAAGCCGATTGTCTGTCCATCTGAGCTGTTGTACCGCCACCACGTTCCCGAAGACGGTCGCCAGATCGCGACATCATTACGCCCGTCGCCATCGAAATCGCTTGTAATAGGCTGATCTCCCGGCTGCCCAAACGGTATTGAATCATATTGGCCACCGCCATTTGAACGTAGGATGTACCAAACGCGGTCCAAAGGACGAAAAATGGCATGGTCGGCAAGTCTGTCGCCGGTGAAGTCGCCGACGACTGGAACGTCGCCAGTGATCCCCCAAGGTACGATCTGAACTGTGAAATCAACGCTTCTAAAGACACACCAGAGACCATTGGAAGGACGGAAGATAGCGATGTCCGTCTTTCCATCGCCATCGTAATCCTCAGGCACGGGAATATCGTCCTGTATGCCGAAGGAAACCGAACCAACCGTTCCGGTTACTAAACCGTACCAATACCATGCGCCAGTCCCCGGACGATAAATAGCTAAGTCTGAGCCTCCATCGCCGTCGAAATCGCCATTCGTCCTGACACCGACAATTCGAGCGATCGACCCGCTGTTTGCGGCGAAATTCAGGTGCTGCCGCACAACGTAAATCTCACCGTCTTCGTCTTCGCCGAACGCCACTAGGTTATTGTTTGACGTGTCGCGAAGTATCGACTGCTGCGAGCCGTTCCACAACATTATCTCGCCCGTACAGTAGTCTGCGTACACGTACGATCCCACCGGAAGTGCGTTCTGCTTTCCGCGATAAACATAACCACCTGTAACCGAACATCGATTCTGACCCGACGTGTCGATGACACGTGTGTACTGAAATATAGGCGGGATTGACGTGATCGGATTCGCCCCAGTTGAACAAAGCGATGGGTCGAGATTCGTGCACTGGGTCCCCTCATAAACTCGCCAACCATAGTTTCCGCCGCTGACAACGTTGTCCACTTCCTCGATCGCTCCCTGACCAACATCGCCAACCCAAAGCTGGTTCGTCCCGCCTCGATCAAACGAAAAACGATATGGATTTCGCAAGCCATAAGCATAGATCTCATCCGCACCCGGAGTTGCTCCTGCGAACGGATTCGTCGGCGGGATCGAGTAGTTCAGCGGCGGACTAATCGTATCGATATCGAGACGTAGCATCTTGCCAAGTAGTGAGCTCAAATTTTGCGCATTTGCGGGCGGATCGTTAGCGCCTCCACCGTCTCCGGGTGCTGCGTAAAGATACCCGTCGGGGCCAAAAGCGATCGTTCCGCCGTTATGATTCGTTTGGCCAGGGTGTGGGATTGTGATAACCATACTCACTGGCGTCGGATCAGCGATATTTGGATTCGCAGCGTTCTGCGCATATTCCGCTATCTGTATCGACCCGTCCGACTGGCGCGTGTAGTAAACAAAAAATCGTCGATTCAATTCGAAATTCGGATGAAATGCGAGCCCGAGTAGTCCACGCTCGTTACCTGTGCTGCTAACAACCGTTGAAAGGTTCAAGTAATCAGTTGGAGAACTCGAGCCGGGCTGGACGACTTTTATGATCCCTCGCTGCTGAACGATGAATAACCGTCGGGTACCGTCCCCCGCATTCGTCAGAAAAACGGGCGAGCTAAGGCCTGTAATGAAGTTCTCACGCAATTGGAACGGCAACTGTGCCATTGCGTTGGTGGCAAGCATTGCGAACACGGTTGCTAAAAGTATCACTACCCGCAAACGATCGGTCATGAATTTTGAACTCCTTTTTGACTTAACTGCCGGCGAAAATCGATCTGAATTTTTAGACTGACTAAGAACCGAAAAAGAAACTAAAATCGTTGGTCTTGGAGGAAAAGGACTGGGTCAATTCTAGCCGTTTAGATAGCGCGTGCGCAACAAGATCATAATTTGTATCGCACACGTGATTTTCTTAGCTCCTCGTCCTCATTCTGCAGATTCTGGAGGCGCATGGTGATATCGGCAGAAATATTGGTCGGAGCAGACTCGCCAAGAATCAACCGCCGAGTCCCCGCGGCAGCTATCATCGCAGCGTTGTCGGTAGAAAGATGCGTCGAGGGAAAATAGACCGGGATCCCTAGTCGCTCGGCCGCCCGCGACGCTTCCGCCCGAAGCTCTTGGTTGCAGGCAACTCCGCCAGCAACGATGAGGGTCTTCGGCTGAAGTTCCGCCGACTGCTTTTCCATCGTTCCGATGAGGGACGTCACAACGGCCCTCTGAAAACTTGCGGCAAGATCCGTGATCGCCTTCGAAGGCTTTTCTCCATGGACCGTCGGGGCGATCTCATTCTCACGGATGTATCGCGACACCGCCGTCTTCAAGCCGCTGAAGCTGAAATCGGGTCGGCCATCGGAGATCTTCGCCTTAGTAAACTTGACTGCGTTCGGATCGCCGTCCGCTGCGATCTTTTCAACTATAGGCCCGCCCGGATAACCGAGTCCGATCATCTTCGCGACCTTGTCAAAAGCCTCGCCGGCAGCATCGTCCCGCGTTCGCGAAACGACCTTGTATTGCCCTTCTTCGGGGATCCAAAACAAATTCGTGTGACCGCCCGAAACAATAAGGGCTATCGCGGGATACTCGACTACAGGGTTGTCGAACACCACAGAGTAAACATGCCCTTCAATATGATTGACGCCGACAAGCGGGATGCCGCGGGCGAACGCGAGCGACTTTGCATAGCACACGCCGACCAGCAACGACCCGATCAAGCCAGGTCCTTGGGTAACGGCGATACCGTCAATTTTCTCGATGCCCACACCGGCATCGGTTAGCGCCTTGTCGACCACAAATTCGATCTTCTCTAGGTGCTCGCGGGACGCAAGTTCTGGAACAACTCCGCCGTACGGCCGGTGGCTGTCGATCTGCGACGAGATTATCGATGAGAGGATCTCACGGCCGTCGTGCAC
>JBEBGW010000389.1:0-4034 GCA_040081025.1 Pyrinomonadaceae bacterium
TTACACATCCGCCCCGGTTTAGCATTTACGGTTGTTTTCCATTTTCGCGATTGGCCATTTTCGACTCTGTAGCGATAGATTAGCGACTCCCTGTAACTCGGTCGATCAGTCAGATGAAGGTGAAGTACCCAGTTTTATGAGGATTAGGCGTCTAATAGATGTTGTTATTGTTGGGGTTTCTATACAGGAGCCTTGCCGTAATTCAGCTCTTCGACAAGCCAACACGGTCAGGTGGTATTCCAGTCTTCGAATCCGATGATGCGGATGTTTATGCACCTCAGAAGTCCTGATCTTTTGGAACAAAAACTACTCTTGTGGATCGTGGCTTCCTTGATTACACGGACTAATCCGACTCAGCGTACGCCGCAATAGCGTTCATGTCGGGTATGAGAATGTCCTTTCCGGCGTGCTCGATCAAACCCTGGTCCTGAAGTCTGATAAGTGTGCGTGTGACGACCTCGCGGACCGTGCCGATTCTCGCGGCAAGCTGATTATGAGTAAGACGCAATTTGATGGTCGTGCCCTGATCTGTATTAGTGCCGCGATTTCGTGCTTCGTCAAGCAAAAGGCTGGCGAGTCTCTGTCCCACTTCCCGAAGCGAAAGTGTTTCTACGAGTTCGGCGCAACGACGGAGGCGTGCCGCCATGATTTTGACCGCGGCAAGAGCCAGTTGCGGATACTCGTAAGCTGTCTTAACAATCTGCTGTTTACTAAGAAAATAAAGAGTCGTCGGTTCCTCGGCGGCCACTGTCGAGGGATAGTTTCCATCGTCAAAGACCGGAACCTCGGCGATAGTCGTGACAGCCCGTTCCACATGAATAACCTGTTCGCGCCCATCTGCGCTTGTGCGAAACGCCCGGACCGAACCCGACGCGATTACATATAAACCCTTCGCCGGTTCCCCGGCCAGAAACAGTATCTCATTCCGCCTCAGACGCTTTACGATCGAATGCTTCGCCAAGACGTCCAGGACAGCATCGTCCAGGTCTCGAAATAGCTCCGCTCGTCTAAAAATTGGGACTTTGTCATCCGCCACTAGCGAAATCTTAACGAATACAGGAAGAATCCGCTATTAAGGTGACTTTAGTCACGTTCTTCGACGCCCACATCGGCAAGAATGGAAGCATAGCTGTTCTGTTCAGGAGGTTGGAAAAGTGAAGATCAAAGGTAGTTCAAAGATAAAGGATGTTCTGGCCATCAATGAAGAAAAAATGATCACAACTTTAATGTGGTTGGCTCCGGAATTCGAACGTCTGCAATATCCAAAGCTCCGTCGCGCGATGGCCGGCCGCGTGTCGGTTTCGCAAGCCGCCCGGATCGCACGGATTCCTCTGACCGAGATTCTATATGTCCTTAATCTAGCGGCCGGAGAAGACGAAGCTGAATTGTCCGAAGAGCTTTCGCTTTCCAATGTGGATGATTTTCAGTACACGGATAATAACTTACCGATCAAGCCAGCCGAGATCGCAACGGCGAAGGAAACGGATGAGAATGTCGTATTCGTCGATCTTATGAAACAAGCCGACGAAAAACGAGATCCGATGCCTGCGATAGCGAAAGGGTTAGTGAGTCTTAATGGGCCGTACGAAATACTTCTTTTGCGTCATCCTTTCAACCCAATACCGCTTCGTGACATGTTTGCGCGGAAGGGTTTCGCTAGTTGGGCGGAGGAGCGAAAAATGGGGGATTGGTTTATATATTTTTATCGTCCGGCCTTGCGCGTGGCCGCTTCGGCGCATCCAGCGATAACACAAAACGTGTATGCCAGAGCCTTTGCCGCTGCGGCCTAAGCGTCGGCCTTCGTCGCAGCGGTTTCGTAGTCTCTTGGATCATTGACGTTAAGAAAGAAATCGGCCGAACCATCGAGGTCTGCGATCTCGTCGAACTGAACGAATTGCGTCCTCACGTGCGACAATAGGTCCTGCATTTTCAGTTCTTTCCGTTTGATCATTGCTTCCACGACAGGAATACATCTCTCCCGCCGATAGAAAGCGCATAACGGTTGCGGCCTTTCATCCAGTTGCACCGGTACAATTGCGTCCAACTCGCTCGAGCAAAAACCCGCAATTCTTTTCATCAACTCCGCTGTCACGAATGGCAGATCGCATGCAAGTATCACTATCCAAGGTGTTTTTGCAAATGTCAGCGCAGTAAGAAGCCCAATGATAGGTGCCTTTCGATGTGACAGCGAATCAATGCTAATGTCACTTATAACAGGCAGATCACATTCGAGATCTGAGGTTACCTTTCCGACGAGCGTGACGTTTCCCTGACAAACCGTGCTAAGACTCTCAACTGACCGCTCGAACAGCTTTCGACCGCCAAGTACCATTTCAGCTTTGTCGCGACCCATTCGTGAACTAGCTCCACCGATCAAAACAAAGCCTTCCGAATTCCCGATCATATCGGTCATAAGCCAGTGTTTGTGCCTACGAACCTCGCCGGCAGATTTTCAAGTTCTTTTTTGATCTGCAAGTTTAATGCGATCTCTTTCGCAGGTTCGAGAATGAGATTGACCAACGGATAGATCTCGGTTTCTTCCAATTCGTTATGGGCTCGGAGACGAACGCGAACGTCTTCGAGAGTCTTAGTTATTCTCACCCATTGTGATGACTCGACTGTTTCGTCGTTTGCGATCAGTACGCGCAGCTGCCTTATCGAACCGCCCAATTCCTTCATGAAATAGTCATGGTCGTCACGCAGTTGGCCGATCACCTCACCGATGGAGTCCACTGAAGGAATGCGTTCTTTGAGCGCCCCTTTGCCAGATCGGATCGAGCGGAGCAATGCCGGGAACAAATGTAAATGTTCGGCTCGAATGTGCAATGCGAGCCGAGCCCAGAAATAATCAAGCCGGTCGAATGTCTGTCTATTATTGCCGTCTTGTAAAGCAGCAACAACCGGATCGAGCAACTCATTGAGCTTTGAATGATCGTCAGTCAGTAATTTTTCTGGTTGCGTGCTCAATTAGGAAGACGTTGTTGCTCGAACAGGTATCAAGCTGTGAATAAAACCGGCCGCCGCAGCGATCCATGCTACGAATGCAAGGTATATAAAAATCTGCGGTATGATCATCAGTGGCTCGAAATTGATGGCTTTTGACAGTTGGAATGTGCAAGTCGTGTACATCCCAAGCGGAAAGACCATCCCCCAGTATTGGGGATCGTAGCGAAGCGGAAACCTTTTATAGAGATGCCGCCACGCTCCGAGGATCAGCAGCAGCGGTATCCACCACGATCCCGAAGCCCAGAAGAACAGAGTGAAACCTTTGAGAAAAGGAAGTACCTCGGCGAGAAAACTCCAGTCGTCGGCTGCAAGGATCAGTCTCGCACCGGCCAATGTCGTAATGGCGACCGCGCCCATGTTGATCCAGTAAGGCGGCGTCAACGAAGCGGTTGTCAGATCGAGAAATGTGAATCGATAAAATATCAGTGTGATCAGAAGTAAATAAAGCATGCACCCGATGAGGAACATGCAAAGCGTAAAGAACAATAAGGGTTCCCGGTATGCGGCAAAATGCCCAGCCAGCAGGGTTCCAAGCACCGATACAGATTGCGTAGCGACCGCCGCAATCAGCCATCCGCCGTTAATTCCTTTTACGAGTTCCGGTTTGCTCTCCTTTATTGTGACCGCCGTAAAGAATGCGTACATTATCACCACCCAAAGACCCAGCCCGATAAACCAAAGGACGCTCGCTAGCTGAAATTGACCGGCGACGATCACCAACTGGCTTCCCAAAACACATGTACCGGCGACCACTGTAAAAAATCCCGGGCCACGAACGTGGTCGCCGAGATCGGAAAGAACACGCGGAAAGAAACGGACGATCCTGACCGAAAGAAGCATTCCGAGGACTAGATACGCCGCAATATTTACAAAAACGAGCGGCCACGCGACCGCAGTCCATCCCAGCAAGTGAGCGGAGATCGAGACGATACCCGTCGCCATTACAAGCGCAAAATAGCCGGGAAAGAGATTTGCGACAGCTTCGCCTATCTTAGAACTGTTTTCTTCCGATGATTCCAAAATAAAAC
>JBEBGW010000073.1:0-15136 GCA_040081025.1 Pyrinomonadaceae bacterium
AGCGAATGGAAAACGCGGCTTTCGTAATGAAGAACGGCGCGATCTATAAACAGGAAAAATGAGCGTTCTTACGGCTCGCCCTTTCTGTCGGTAGAGGCGATGGCGGTGACCTTCCATCGTCCATCGATCTTCTCCCAAACCTCGATCCATGCGAATACGGTGTGATCTTCTTCGGTTTTTCCGTCTCCGTAAGTGTAGGTGCCGCGTACCCGTTTTTGTACGATCTTATAGGCAAGGGTTCCGTCTTTTGAGATCTTAATAGTTGGCGCCGCCGTATCTTCCCATTCCTTGAACTGATAGCTCGAAAAATACTTCTTAAAGCGGTCCAAGCTCTGAGCTCGGCTGCGTTCGAACACCCTGCCGCCCTGTATCTGAGTCAGTTTGTCGGCGAACATCTCCACAAAGCGGTCTGCGTCGTATGAAAGGTGGGCCGTCTTTTGAGCCTCGTGAAACCGGAGAAGTTCGAAATGATCGGCCACGTTCGTCGGGACCGCGAGCAGATCCTCGTTGGCCTTATTCAGCCGAATAGTGTGAAACCGCAGCATCCATTCGCCTTGATTATCCACCGCCTTTACGACCGACGGAAGCATAAGGTGCCCCACGCGTTTCCATTCGACGAATACGTTTCGAACGGTTTCGGACGAATTGGGGATATCGAGCACATAGCCGTTGAGCCGCTTCGTTTCCGAATCGAAGAACAGGTGTGCGGTCATTCCAAGCTCGTTTAACGCGGATACCTTTGTGTTGGGCCGGCCCTCAAATAGTTCGATCCCCGCTGCCCTCGGTTCGCGGAAATATCTCTTAAAATCGAACACGATCATTTGATACTCATGCGCTCGGGCCATCATTCGCTGCATTGGCGATGCGGCGATCGCGTTACCGTTCTGTGAGGACCAAACTGAGTCGCCGTTGACAAGGAGATCGACCACCTCCGGTTTGTATGAGAATCGTTGTTCGAACCTGGTCTTTGAGTTGCGAAATGATTCGATGCTGGTGGTGTACGCTCCGCGAGGTCCGAGGCAGTCGGCCGTAGCAGAAATGCTTCTTACCCGTGCAATATCCTTTTCACTGCCAACCGCTTCGATGGCTTGCGAGAAGACACGGTCGAGATCCTGCCTCGCAACAGATAAAGATGGCAAAAATAGGATCGCCGCGAAAAGGACGGGGAAGATCTTCAGCATAAGCATGAATTCATTTAGCTCCGGCGATCGAAAAAACAAAAAGGCAATTGGCTGCGATGGACGCGATGGTTCGAACGTGGTTCCAGAACGTCCAATTGGAGAGATAGTTTTGCCAAACCTCTTGCCCCGCTACGGTTGCGGGATCTGCCGCATCGAGCGCGTTATTGAGCGGAACGTTGAAAACCATCGTCAACAGGAAATTTCCGATGATATACAATGCGGCTCCGGCAAGAATATAGTACGAGATCGGAGTGTTCCAGTTCATGATCGACATGACCGCCAACCCGAGCGAGACCAATGCCGTGCCGATGAAGACACCGAGAAAAATCGGGTTCTGGATCACGACATTGATCGACTGCATCGCCGCCATTCCATCGTTTGCGGGCAGTCTTTTCAAAGCGGACATTATCGCGACCGCGAAAATAAAGAATGCACCCGCTATCAGGCCGGTGCCGACGATCGCGAGCAGGGTGAGAATGTAGTTCAGCGCTGCCATTAGTGAGATCGCTCCTTCTTTCCTGTCAAGAGTGTTACCTTCACCGAGAATCGAAAAGTCAGATCTCCGTCTTCCTCGTCGATCAACTCGGCCAGCTTCTGCGTCACGTTTTCAGCCGTTTCGTCGTCCAGCATCTCGAGCCAGACGGGCATCAGGAAATCTGACACAAGCGGCGATGCCGCAAACGCCGCTCCGTTATCGTATTCAAAGACCTCTGTCACCGAGTCTGTTTTCACTTCACGCAATCCGGCCTTTTCCGCGAACTCTTCGACCCTTGAGACCGTCGGAATATCCGCGATCATCGTTTCGACGGCCGCTGTGTGTTCGCTGAGCTCTTCGTTGAACAGAACCTCCCAAAGAAGAGAGAACACTTCCCCAAAACTGCCCGCTGACGGAAGAACGACTGCGATATTTCCGCCCGGGAGAGCAACCCGAATCGCTTCCTCGATCAGATCGTCCAACTCAGCTGAGCGGTTAAAGCTCGCGTCGACTATCACCGCGTCGAACGAATCATCCTCGCTTTCATCATCCAAAAAATCGATCTTGGCCCGAACAGCGGCGCCCTTGTCTCGAGCTATATGCAGCAGTTCGGCATTCTCACACGTCGCGAACATCGCCGTTTTCTCATCCGTCTTTTCGCGGATCGCTATGCAGTGATCGCCCGTACCGGCGTTGATGTAAAGAATATTATCCGCACCCTTAAACCCTACGTGCTTGTCGACAAGATCAGTAAATCGACGTGTCCAGCTTTCATTAATATCGAGATCTCGCACGAACGCGAGTTCCCTCTCCGTTTTTGCCATACGCCTATTTTCTCATACGATGTTGATTTCGTCTTTGCGAGTGGCGGCTGTGCTAGGCTATATGTTCCGAATTTTGATATGGCAAGCAACGTTAAATATCTTTTCGATCTTTCCGGGAAGACGGCGATCGTCACGGGCGGATCTCGCGGGATAGGCAAAGAGATGGCCGAGGGATTAGCCGAGGCCGGGGCAAACATTATGTTGTGCGCGCGGCGCGCCGAATGGCTGGACGAAACGGTCGCGGAGTTTGCTGAACGCGGCTTCAGCGTTGCCGGCAAGACTTGCGATGTCTCGAAGCCTGAAGAAGTCGAAGCGGTAGTCGGGGCGACGGTAGAACAGTTTGGATCGATCGATATTCTGATCAACAACGCCGGCATCTCTTGGGGAGCGATGCCGGAGGATATGCCGCTCGAACAATGGCAAAAGGTGCTGAATGTAAACCTCACCGGATGTTTTCTAATGGCGCAGGCGGCGGGACGGCAGATGCTCAAGCAGAGCTCGGGGTCGATCATCAACATCGCTTCGATCGCCGGGCTTACGTCGTCGGCAAACGGGCCATTCTATGCCGGATATGTTTCAAGCAAGGCGGGTCTCATCGGATTGACGCGAGAGCTTGCGGCGAGTTGGGGTCGAAAGGGTATCCGCGTAAATGCGATCGCGCCCGGGTTCTTTCACTCACGGCTAGCAGATTCGGTGATCGATATTTACGAACGGTCCATTCAGGAGAACAACGTGATCCCGCGCGTCGGCAACGAAGGTGAACTCAAGGGTGTTGCTGTATTTCTCGCGTCCGAGGCGTCGAGCTACATCACCGGACAGACGATCTCCGTTGACGGCGGTATGACGGTGTAGAAAATGGAAAGCATTCTCGCACCTTCACCGGAACAATCGGCGCTCGCCGTGCTCGTGATCGGGTTTGTCTTCGGCCTGTATCACGCCATCGAGGCGGATCATCTCGCCGCAGTCTCTGCGATCGTCAGTGAACACAAGAACGTGCTGACCGCGTCCATCATCGGCGGGTTCTGGGGACTTGGACACACGATCTCGCTATTCGCCGTCGGTGCTTTGGTGATCTTTGTTAAGGTTCAGATCTCTGAAAGCACGGAAGGAATGCTCGAAGGTTTTGTCGGGATAATGCTTGTACTTCTTGGCATAAATGCGATCAGAAAGATCTTTAAGGCGGAGAAAGTTCACACACACACGCACGATCACGACGGTCACGAACATCGCCATCTTCACATTCACCAAGAAGAGAAAGCGGAAGCGTCGCATCACCGGTTTGCTCCGCGTTCGGTGTTTGTAGGAATGATCCACGGACTCGCGGGAAGCGCGGGGTTAATGCTGCTGGTTCTGCCGACCATCGGGTCACCCGCCATCGCGTTGCTCTACATAGCGATCTTCGGCGTCGGCTCGATCGCGGGGATGATGATCATGAGCCTGCTGATGGGATTGCCGCTGTACCTTACGGCCGGCAGATTTGTTCTGATCAACAAAGGAATTCGTTTTCTAGCTGGTGCTTTCAGCCTTGTCTGGGGCACTCTGTTGATCAACGAGAAGTTCTTTACTTAATGAAATGGAATTCGCCGAAGCGTTCAGGGACGTGGAAGTTCGGCTCGTCGGTCATTGTAGATGACCAAGCGAGATATCCTCGATCCGGATCCTTTCCAACACATCTCAAGATATTCCCAAGCCACACGTCGCCGGGCTCCGGCTTTTTCCCGAATGCTGTCCACGGGAGTTTCATCGCCATGACAACGCGGCCGTCTTCGATCTTCGCCGCCGTTACCATTCCTGACTTGTATTCCCAATCTGATACACGCGAGCCGCAAGTCGAATCAATTGCGACATCGAGCCATTCCCCCGTCGGGGCCGCTTCGAACTCGAAGTATTTCCTCGGTTGATTTCTATCGGGTGCAACGAAGATCTCTACTACGTCGCGGTCCCAGAGATTCATTACCTTTCGGCTAGTGTCCGGGTTAGAAGATACGACTAGTTCCTCGTCCTGATTCGCGTCGAACCGCGCCAGCAGGTGAGTGGCCGTCCAAAGGAGTCGTCCCTCAAAAGACCTCCTAGCCGGAGCCTTTTCGCCGGACCAATACTGGTCGACCGTGACGCGATCCGCGGCCGACCAATTGATAGAGCTTAGGTCCGCCGGGTTGATCTCGATCGGAGCATAGGTGACTCGAAGCGACTTTGCAATAGTCATTGACGGAGGGACGGCTAATCAGTTGTTCAACACCGTCTTGAATGCCATCTTGGCGAGTTTCCATGTGCGATTCCAGTCGATCTTTCCGCCTTCGTCACGCCCGAGCAGCTTCCCGACAAACTGTTTGCGGAAATCGGCCCCTTCGCGTCGGAGCATGAACTCTTTGGCGTAGGGCTTCGCGGTTTCGAAGAAGTTGAACTCCGGATCGGTGATAATGCCGATGCCCTCGAGCGTCATCAACGCACGCATGATGTAGGTGAAGTTCGACGGTAGACGGAACGGATAGTCGTACATCACATCCGCGAGGTCGTAAGTGAGCTCTTTGAAATTTACGTCCTTGAGTTTCAGGTTTAGATGAAATTCGAACATCTTCTCGACGACCGGTCGGACAGATTTTGCGTCTACTCCGGGTTTGAGGAAATCGAGCTCGATCAAATCTTGCGCGATCCCCGCCGGATCTTTACTGACGACGTGGAAGAACGCGTCGATCATCTTCGACTGCAGCTCAGGCGTAATTCGCCCGACCATTCCGAAATCGAAGAAAGCAAGACGGCCGTCCGGCATCACGAGCAGATTGCCCGGATGGGGGTCGGCGTGAAAGAACCCATCTTCGAGAAGCTGTTTTAGATACGTCTTGATGAGAAGCCGATTGACCTTTTCCGGAGAGATCCCAAGACGTTTTTGCTCTTCCAGATCGGTGACTTTCGTACCATGGATGAACTCCATCGTCAGCACTTTCGACGTTGTCGCGTTCCAATAGATCTTTGGAACGTGAATGTTTTCCCAGTTCTTGAAACTCTCGCGAAACCGCTCGGCGTTGTGGCCCTCGGCGGCGTAATCCATCTCTTCGTGGATGGTTTCGTGAAACTCGCGGAGCATGCCCGCCCAGTCGGCGTTCTCATTTAATTGCGGATATCGCTCGGCAAAATTCGCGACCTTTTTGAGGATCTCGAGATCGCCTTTGATCGTCGCTTCAAGATTGGGCCGCTGGACCTTTACCGCGACCTCTTCTCCTGTGTGCAACCTAGCGCGATAAACCTGTCCAAGTGAAGCGGCTGCTACGGGCTTTAACTCGAATTCTTTGTAGACTTCGTTGATCTTGAGTCCCAGTTCCTTCTCGATCCGCGCGAAGGCGATCTCGTTCGGAAACGGCGGTACGTTGTCCTGCAGCTCACCGAGAGCGATCACAAAGGGCAGCGGCAGCAGATCGGCGCGAGTACCCATCGACTGACCGATCTTGATGAAAGTCGGCCCGAGTTCGATCAGCTTTTCCTTGAGCCAGATCGCCTGCTTTTCCTGATTGATCTCGCGGTTCCTCTCGCTGCCGAGGAAGAACCAGCGAAGTATCAACATAAATCGATGAAGGAACCAGAGTCTGACACCGTAAAGTTTCTCGCCGTAGACCGCCGCACGCGTTAAACGCTGCGCAGTCTTCATCCGACCGCGCGCATGGCCCAGCATCCCCTTGCGGTGAGTTTCGTATTGGTCGAGATAAAGGTAGAGCGCAAGTTTGCCAATAACGGCGGAAACATTCGCGATCCGAAGCCATCCGCGAATGCCTGTGTACCGCCGTTCGACCTCGGCCTCTTTGTTAGTAAGAAACTTTTCCTCGGCAACGCGCTGGTCGCTCGTGACGTATTTTGCGATCGGCAAGTCTGCCGTCGCCGTCATCAGGTTGTTACCGTTGCCGTTCGTCTTGATCGGCTCCAGCACCGTCACCGTATTATTGTTTCCGATCTCTTTCATCCAACTATCAACTTCGCCCTACTTCAAGCCTATTTCGATGCAAGAACCATCGCCAGCCTTTGCATCATAAGATCTCCAGCATATTTCGTACGCCCTCGTGCCTGAAATAGTTCAGTGCCCGGGTGGAGTCTCTGGCGATTTGCGTCTTTAACTCGTCTATTCCGTTGAACTTACGCTCGTCGCGGATGCGGTGCAGGAACCGTACGCGGAGCACGTCGCCGTAGAGGTCGCCGTCGAAGTCAAAAATATAGCTCTCGATCGACGGTTCGAGATCCTGGCCGAATGTTGGTCGGACGCCGACATTCGTGATGCTTCGTCGCCAGGTTCCATCCACAAGCGTCGCTGTCGCGTAAACGCCGAACTTTGGGATGACCCGATTGTGCGGTCTGAGATTCGCGGTCGGAAATCCGATCGTGTGGCCGCGTCGATCGCCCCGGACGATGACGCCTTCGATGCCGTATGGCCGCCCGAGCATCCGGCGGGCGAGATTGACGCGACCTTCGGATAAATGTCGTCGGATGGCTGAGGAACTGATCCGCTGTCCACGAAGGACGATCTCAGGCACTTCGTCGGCGACGAATCCGAGCTCGCGACTCAGTTTTCGCAGGAGCTCAATGTTACCGCTGCGAGCCTGTCCAAACGCAAACCCCTCGCCGAGGTAGACCTCTTTTGCCTGCAACCGTTCATGAACTATTTCACGGAGGAAATTCTCGGCCGGATTCGAGGCAAACTCCCTATCGAATTGAATGACGATCGCCTGCTCGATCCCGAGCACTTCGAAATTCGCGAGGCGTTGGTCGAGTGTTTGCAGAAGAGGCGGCGCAGAGTCGGGATGGAGCACCGCTCGCGGATGCGGATCGAATGTTATGGCCGTCGCGAATGAATTGGTTGCCTTTGCTCGGGCCGCGACGGTCTGCATTATCTGCTGATGACCGAGGTGCAGGCCATCGAAGACCCCGAGCGTCAGTACGGTCGGCCGCTGGATATTCGCGTTCTCGGTACCGTGAAAGATCTTCATAAACTAGTCACCCAAATGCTTTCCGGAAACGAGATAATTTCGTACGTAATCTTCGACGGCTGCATCGAGGTCGGTCGTATCCGCCGCGTAACCGGCTTCGCGAATCCGACTCAAGTCCCCCTGAGTGTGATATTGGTATCTGTCGCGAAGGTGCTCAGGCATATCAATAAACTCGATGTTCTTGGGCATGTCGAGCGCTATGAAGATCGCGTCCGCAAGAGCGTTCCAAGTATTCGTTCGGCCCGAGCCGACATTGAATAATCCTCCTGTCTCGTGCTCCATAAAAAAGAGCGTCATATCGACTGCGTCCTTTACATAAACGAAATCGCGGCCAAACTCTCCGTCTGCGTAGTCGGGATTCGCGCTCATGAAGAGCTGAAGCTTACCGGTCTGGTTGATCTGATCGAAGGCCTTATTGACCAGCGAGCGCATATCCCCTTTGTGATTTTCGTTCGGGCCAAACACGTTGAAGTATTTGAGGCCCACGATCTTGCCGAACATCCCATTGCGAGACGCGTACTGGTCGAACAAATGTTTCGAATATCCGTAGACGTTGAGAGGACGGAGTTTGTCCAGCTCGTCAGTTCCATCAGCCATTCCCGCCGACCCGTCTCCGTAGGTCGCGGCTGAGGACGCGTAGATAAATCGGACATCGTTGGCGACTGCGTACTCTGCAAGATCTTTGGTGTACTGATAATTGTTGCGAAGCATGTAGTCCGCGTCAGTCTCGGTCGTGGACGAACACGCGCCGAGGTGGAATATCGTTGCCACATCGCCGAAATCGCCGAGGTCGTCGATAAAATCATCGGCATCGACGTAGTCGGCGAACCTGAGCGGCGCGAGGTTCTTCCACTTGTCGGTCTCGTCCATACGGTCGACGATCAGGATGTCGTCGTGGCCAAGCTCGTTCAGCCGCCAGACGACTGCACTGCCGATGAATCCGGCGCCGCCGGTTACAGTGATCTTCATTTGTATTGGCCGCGTAGAAATACAGATCACGCGGATGAATCTAGTATTGGCGAATCGGCGTCATGAGCGCAAATATGCGGTGGCGAGCCGACGATTCTATCCCAAACGAGCGACGACCTTCCCGTTGATGTATTCTCTCGTCACTGCACCGTAATGACGGCTGTCGGTGCTGTCTTCCAAATTGTCACCGATCAAGAAGTAATGCCCGCGTTCGCTTATCCGCTGAACCCTTTTCACAACTTCGCTGCCTTGTTCGATCGGATGCCGGGCAACTACGATGTCGCCGACCTCGATCTCCGCCTCGCGGTCGACCAAAACGACTTCGCCGTCCTTCAAAGTCGGATTCATCGATGTGCCATCACAAATGTACTTGAAGCGAGACCCGAAGAAGACCTGCGCTATTTCGTAGAAGCTCGCTCGCCTAAGTTCTTTCATCGCTGAGTAAGCGGTCGAAGGACAATAGCGTGCGGGGCCTTCTAGCGGAACTCCATCGTGCCGTCTTCGAGTCGGCCGTGGCGAAGCATG
This sequence comes from Pyrinomonadaceae bacterium, assembly GCA_040081025.1. Lineage (GTDB taxonomy): Bacteria > Acidobacteriota > Blastocatellia > Pyrinomonadales > Pyrinomonadaceae > OLB17. Next base: position 8,945 of record JBEBGW010000073.1, read on the forward strand.
CGCAGATCCTTGAAGTAGTTCTGGTGGAGCCGCCACGGATGTTTCGACCCTTGGCTTGGGATATCTTTCAGAGCTCGAAGTACGTAGCCGGAGTTGAAATCCACCGCGGGTTCGGGCGTGACAGTTGGATCACTAAGTCGTGGAGTGCAGCTTGAATAGCCTTCAGCGTCTATGTATTTGATCAGTCGGCAGACGTATCCGGACGTGAGATCGCATTTGAGCGTCCACGACGCATTCGTGTAGCCAAACGCCTGAGCGAGATTTGGGACGTCGTTGTACATCATCCCTTTGTAGGCGAGTTTCTTTGAAAGCTCGACAGTCTCGCCATCAACAACAAGCGTAAGTCCGGCCATGATCTTCAGCCGCAGTCCCGTCGCGGTAATGATAATATCCGCATCGAGTTCATCGCCGTTCGTAAGCCGCACTCCGGTCTTGGTAAAAGTCTCGATCTCACCGGTGACGATCGAGGCTCCGCCGTCGCGAATGGACTTGAACAGATCGGAATCGGGTACGACGCACAGGCGTTGATCCCAGGGGTCGTACTTAGGACGAAAATGCTTCTCAAGTTGTTCTTCACCGACCTCGCTCTTAACCCCTTTCGCGATCAGGTTCTTCATCACCGACGGCCGTTTGCGAGAGAGGACATAGAAGAACATTTGCCGCAAAACGTTTTTCCAACGAGTGACCGCATATGCTTTTTTTGCAGGGAATAGACGTCTAAGACCGTTTGCGATCCTGTCTTCGGACGGCATCGTCACGATATATGTCGGTGACCGCTGCAGCATCGTCACGTGTTCTGCGGTTTCCGCCATCGCCGGAACCAGAGTTATCGCGGTTGCACCGCTGCCGATCACGAGTACTTTTTTGCCAGCGTAATCAAAAGCCTCCGGCCATTTCTGCGGATGGATAACGGTGCCCTGATATGCTTCGAAACTGTGCCAGTTGGGCGTATAGCCGGATTCGTATTCGTAATAGCCGGTGCAGAGGTAGAGGAAGCTGCAGGTGAGTTGTTTGTTGTCTGCCTCGAACGCCGCACGGTCTTGGTTACTCGAAGGTTCGTCACTACCAGCGGAGCCCTTACTTACGTGCGGGCTACTGACACGCGAGCTACTGACGCTGACGGTCCATCGCGCTTCCTTTGAAGACCACTCGGCGAGTGTGACGCGATGGCCGTAGCGGATCTCTTTATCGAGGTCAAACTCCTTTGAAGTGTCTCGGATATATTCGAGTATCGACGGGCCGTCGGCAATGGCCTTCGGGTCGCTCCACGGACGGAAGCGGTAGCCAAGAGTGTACATATCGGAATCCGATCGGACACCCGGATAGCGGAACAAGTCCCAAGTCCCGCCCATAGCCTCGCGTCCTTCGAGGATCGCGAAAGATTTGTCGGGACACTGCATCCTCAAATGCGCGCCCGCACCGATGCCAGACAGGCCTGCACCGACTATAAGGACGTCAAAATGTTCCATTGGCGGGTCGCTTCTGCGGACTGATAAAAGATACGTATAATCGGTTCACAAAACAACCATGCAAGATGTCCAAGACCAGCCGAGCCAACCAGAACTGCACCATCACACTCGCCGTATGCGCGGACGCGACCCGCATGAGGCACATCGAGTCGCAACCCCGCTCGAACTGCTTTTCGATCTTACGTTCGTGATCGCGTTCGGACTCGCCGCTTCCCAGTTTGCCCACGCGATCGCCGATGCCCACTTCAAGACCGCGCTGATCGGGTTCGGATTCTCGGCCTTCGCGATCTGCTGGGCGTGGATCAATTTCTCGTGGTTCGCTTCTGCCTATGACACGGACGATTGGGTGTTTCGCGTCGTCACGATGGTGCAGATGATAGGCGTTGTCATTCTCGCGATCGGGCTGCCACGTCTGTTTGCATCCATTGAACGTGGCGTTTTTCTCGATAACTCGGTGATGGTGCTCGGCTACGTGATCATGCGTGTCGCAATGATCTTTCAATGGCTCCGCGCCGCGAAGCAGGACCCGGCGAGACGCAGAGCGTGCCTTACTTACGTGAAGGCAATCTCGATAGCGCAGATCGGATGGATCGTGCTCATTTTTGTGGATCTCTCCATAGGCGTCACATTCATCTTCACGACACTCCTTACGCTCGTTGAACTAGCCGGACCCTATCTCGCGGAGAAGAAGGATGGAGGCACGCCCTGGCACGTTCATCACATCGTCGAACGCTACAGCCTATTCGCGATAATCGCTCTCGGCGAGGGCATCATCGGGACGGTCGCGACGCTGTCGGCGGTCATCGAGGGTACTGGATGGACCGTCAATGCCGCGCTTGTCGTGATCGCAGGTATGGGACTGACGTTTGGGATGTGGTGGGTCTATTACATGATGCCGTCGGCTGAGATCCTGCACATTCAACGGCGAAAATCCTTCGCATGGGGCTACAGCCTGATATTCGTCATCGCTTCCATTGTGGCGACCGGTGCAGGATTGCACGTCGCCGCGTACTTCATCGAAGGCAAGGCGAAGATCGGCCCGCTCGCGACCGTCCTTTCCGTCGCGATCCCGTTCAGCGTTTATCTTGGAATGATTTACGCGCTGTACGCATACCTTGTCGGCGAGTTCGATCGCTTTCACGTTTGGCTGCTTTCGGGCACTGCCGCTGTCATCGCCGTAGCGATCATCGCGGCTGTAGTCGGGGTAAGCATGGCGTTCTGCCTTATCATCCTGATGCTCGCGCCGGTTGTTACGATCGTCGGATACGAGCTGGTGGGTCACGCACACAAGCAGCAAGCTCTTGAACGGGCTGCATCAAGCAGTTAGCTCGCTGCGGATCGAAGCAATATCACGCTGAGGCGGCGCGCCAAACTGCTTTTTGTAATCGCGGCTGAAGTAAGACGGGTCTTCGTAGCCGACGCGGAATCCCGCCGTTGCTGCATCCAGATCTTCGCCAAGCATCAGCCGGCGAGCTTCCTGCAGCCGGATCTGCTTTTGAAACCGCAGCGGGCTCATCGACGTGATCGATTTGAATTGGTGATGAAATCCGGAGACGCTCATTCCAAGCTCACGGGCAATATTTTCAATACGGATAGGTTGATCAAAGTTCTCCCGCAGCGTCTCGATCGCTTTCGAGATCCGGCGGTTCTCGCCGTTCGAGATGAGGTGTGCGAGCCGTCCTGCCTGATTCCCTTTCAGCAGCCTGAAGATCAGTTCGCGTTTGAGCAGCGGCAGCATGAACTTCGCATCGGACGGTGTATCCAGCAATCTGACGAGCCGAAGTGACGCGGCGAGCAATTCGGCGTCGATCGCGCTCACATTCATGGCCTTCGCGTTCGAAGGAGCCTCGGCGTCAATTCCGGACTCAAGCAGCACCTCGGCGACCAATGTTGGGTCGAGGTCGATGCGGATACTCAGGTAAGGATCGTCCTCGCTTGCGTCGACGACGCAGCTAGATGTGGGCAGATCCATTGTCGCAATTAGATAGTGGCCCTCGTCGTAGGTGAACGATTCTTCGCCGACCTTGACAGTCTTGCTGCCGCGTGCGATCACACAGAAACAAGGACAGTAAACAGAGTGCAGCGCCTTGGTCGGCCCGGCCGTTCGGGCCATATAGACGCCTGGAAATATCTCCAATAGGCCATTATCTGGGTGCGCGCGTCTAATTCGCTCGGCTAACTCATCACGAAGTGCTTTCGTGTTGTCTTTTGCTTTAGTCTGTGCAGTTAATGCCATGTGAGAATCTTAGCGATTTCGAAATGACTTGGGAATAGCATTTCCCGGTATTTGCAGAAACGTGCAATCTTTCTCGATTATCGTCTTACCGCGATCTCTCGGCCGTCCGCTATTCTGCATCCACGACAGCGAGAAAAGTTGCCGATTTACTAAGGAGGAAGCAATGAGATTATTTTATTTTCTTTCAACAACAGTTTGGTTCAGCGCCGCGATCCTCGCCAGCAGTTTCAACCGCGCAGGCAGAGCCGTTCGGACGCAGGCAAGTGTTTGACCTTTGCGAATTGTGCCTAGAACGGGTAGCGAAGGCTTTTGAGGAATAGGGGTAGATCATGAAGAAAAGAAGTTTAGGTAACAGCGGTTTGGAAGTCTCGGCGATCGGGCTCGGGTGCATGGGGTTGAGTTTTGGATACGGCCCGGCGGTCGAAAAGGAAGTTGGGATCGAGGTGATACGTGCGGCGTATGAGAAGGGTGTGAGTTTCTTTGATACCGCCGAGGTCTACGCGAAAGGCGAGAATGAAAAACTGTTGGGCGAGGCGGTCGAGCCGTTCCGCGATGACGTGGTGCTCGCGACAAAATTCGGGTTCAAAAACGGAGAGACCGGTCAGGGAACCGACAGCCGGCCCGAGCGGATCCGAGAAGTTGTCAAGAATTCGTTGAAGAATCTCCGTACTGACCGGATCGATCTTTTATATCAGCACCGCGTCGATCCAAATGTCCCGATCGAGGATGTTGCGGGTGCGGTGAAACAGCTTATCGAACAGGGGAAGGTAAAACATTTCGGAATGTCGGAGGCTGGGGCCGAGACGATCCGTAGGACCCACGCGGTTCAGCCCGTTACTGCTCTGCAGAGCGAGTACTCGCTTTGGTGGAGGGAGCCGGAGGAGTCGGTACTTCAAACACTTGAGGAACTCGGGATCGGGTTTGTTCCATACAGTCCGCTCGGCCGCGGCTTTTTAACGGGAAAGATCGACACGACAGCAACCTTCGGCAGCGACGACTTTCGAAGTACCGTTCCGCGTTTTTCGGCGGAGAATCTGAAGGCAAATCAAGAGCTAGTCGACGCGATCGGCACTTTCGCGAAAGCGAAACAGGCAACGCCCGCACAGATCGCTTTGGCTTGGGTTCTCGCTCAGCGGCGGTGGATAGGTCCGATCCCGGGTACGAGCAAGCTGCATAGGCTGGGAGAGAATCTCGCGTCGGTAGATGTCGAATTGACGGTCGCGGATCTGGATCAGCTTGATGAGTTAACCAAACAAATCAAGGTCAGCGGTGAACGCTACCCTCAGCAGGCACAGGCAATGATCAATCGATAATTTAGGAGAACAAGGGACAACATGTATCAAGTAAAAGCATACGGTGCGACGGCGGCTGATTCGCCAATCGAAGCGTTAACCATTCCGCGCCGCGGCGTTCTGGCGAGCGACGTGAAGATTGACATTCTTTTCTGCGGCATCTGCCATTCGGACGTGCATTTTGCGCGAGCAGAGTGGGACGTGATGGCGCCAATATACCCATGCGTGCCCGGCCACGAGATCGTGGGCCGTGTCGCGGAGGTCGGTTCGGATGTGAAGGGTTTTACAGTCGGCGACGTTGTCGGCGTCGGGTGTCTAGTCGATTCGGATGGAACATGTGAGGCGTGTAAAGACGGCGAGGAGCAGTTCTGCGCGAACTCGGCGCTGACGTACGGCTCGGCCGACAAGCACGGAACCGCGCCGGGAACGCTTGGCGGTTATTCGGAATCCATCGTTGTTAATCAGCGGTTCGTATTGCGGGTTCCTGAGAATCTCGAACTCGCCGCAGTCGCGCCGCTGCTGTGCGCGGGAATCACGACGTACTCGCCGCTCAAGCACTGGAAGGTCGGCAAGGGACAGAAGGTGGGGGTCGTGGGACTCGGCGGGCTCGGGCACATGGCGGTGAAATTTGCACACGCGTTCGGAGCGGAGACGTGGGTTTTCACGACATCAGAGAGCAAGAAGGACGATGCTTTAAGGCTCGGGGCTCACGGCGTGATCTTGTCGAAGGATGCCGAAGACATGGCAAGACACGCGGGTTCGTTCGACTTCATTATGGATTGTGTTTCGGCTCAGCACGACATCAACGCGTACATCGCAATGCTCAAACGCGACGGCAATATCACGTTGGTCGGAGCTCCGCCGGAACCCCTTTCAGTTGCCGCGTTCGGATTGCTGATGGGACGCAAGAGTCTTTCGGGATCGCCGATCGGCGGAATCCGTGAGACGCAGGAGATGCTCGATTTCTGCGGTGAACACAACCTCACTGCGGACGTCGAAGTGATCGGCGTCGACGGCATCAACGAGGCGTATGAACGTGTCGTCAACAGCGACATCAAATATCGATTCTCGATCGATATGTCGACGCTAAATAATTAGCCCTCGGAGAGCACCGGATCGATCGCGGTTCGGTGCTCTTTTTCTTGCCCCGATAGCTGGTACAATCGAATAAAGACAACGACATCCAGATACGAGG
>JBEBGW010000390.1:0-4031 GCA_040081025.1 Pyrinomonadaceae bacterium
CGTCAAAGGCGGTTCGCGGCGGCGGCCAGTTCGGCATCGAGCAGACGCTGAACAGCAAGGTCTCGCTTGCGGCGGACTGGATCACCGGCCGGCATGCCAGCGGGTATTTCACGCCCGGAGTGATCTACAAACCGCATCCGCGTGTCACTACCTATTGGACCTACTCGATTGGCAACGACAAGGCTGCCGCGGGTAATCATTTTTTCCTTTTTGAGTTGGGCTACAACTTTAACTAAAGCCTTATGTTGGACCTTATTTATTTGGCAACGATAGTTTTGCTCTTCGGGATCGCGATCGCGTACCTGCACTTCTGCTCGCGTCTGCGAAAGGAGGGACAGGAGAAATGACTTTTGAGACCACTGCAGCGATCTTGTGTTCGGTGTTTCTGCTTGCGTATCTGATCTACGCGATGCTGCGTCCGGAGAAGTTTTGATCAACTGAAATGACATTCAACGGGATATTACAAATAGCGCTCTTTTTTCTGCTTCTGCTCGCGGTGACAAAGCCGATGGGCGTGTATCTGAAGAGCGTTTACGAAGGCGAGGGCGGTCCGCTTCGACGCATTTTTGGGCCATTCGAGCGACTTATCTACAAGCTGCTTCGGGTCGATCCGACGGCGGAAATGAACTGGAAGCAGTACGGGTTCGCGATGCTGCTCTTCAGCCTGGTCTCGACGCTCGGGCTATACGCGATGCAGCGTCTGCAGGGCATGCTTCCGCTCAATCCGCAGGAGTTTGTGGGACCGTCAGAAGGGTCGTCGTTCAATACGGCGATCTCGTTCGTTACAAATACGAACTGGCAAGGCTATGCGGGCGAGACGACGATGAGCTACCTGACCCAGATGACAGGCTTAACGGTGCAGAACTTTGCATCGGCGGCGGTCGGGATGGCATTGGCTGTCGTGTTCATTCGCGGTATCGCGAGGTTCGAAACGGACCGACTCGGCAACTTCTGGGCGGACGTGACTCGCGGAACTCTTTATGTGCTGCTGCCGCTGTCGTTCCTTGCGGCGATCTTTTTTGTTTCGCAGGGGGTCGTTCAGAACTTCAAGCCATACGACTCGGCGAAACTGACCGATTCGTTTGTGGTGCAGGTCGATAAGAAGGACGCGGACGGCAACACGATCACGGACGACGCTGGCGAGGCCGTTAAGGAAGACAAGACCATCGATTCGCAGTCGATCGCTCAAGGGCCGGTCGCGTCTCAGCTTGCGATCAAGATGTTGGGTACGAACGGAGGCGGATTCTTTAACGCGAATTCGGCACATCCCTTCGAGAATCCGACGCCGCTGTCGAATCTTGTTCAGATGCTGCTGATCTTTCTTATCCCGGCGGGATTCACATTCATGCTTGGGAGGATGGTCGGATCGCAGGGGCACGGATGGGCTGTGTTCGGTGCGATGTTACTGCTGTTCCTCGCGGGCGTGTTCGTCACATATCCCGCCGAAGCGGCAGGGAATCCGATCTTTCCGGCGGCGGTGGATCAGGCAGTTGTCGGTGGAAACATGGAGGGCAAGGAGACGCGATTCGGAATTGCGAATTCGGCCCTGTTCGCCGTGATAACTACCGGGGCGTCGTGCGGTGCAGTGAATGCGATGCACGATTCGTTCACGCCGGTCGGCGGGATGGTCCCGCTCGTAAACATTCTGCTCGGTGAAGTGATCTTTGGCGGTGTCGGTGCGGGTATGTACGGCATTCTCGTCTTTGTGATCCTGACCGTTTTTATCGCCGGACTGATGGTCGGGCGGACGCCGGAATATCTCGGGAAGAAGGTCGAGGCGTACGACGTGCAGATGGCGATGCTGTATGCACTGATCTTCCCGCTCGTGATCCTGGTGCTAACGGCGATCTCCGCGACCTCGTCGGAATTCGGACTCACATCGCTGAATAATCAAGGGGCTCACGGCTTGTCGGAGATCCTGTACGCGTTCACGTCAGCCACCGGGAACAACGGATCGGCGTTCGCGGGGTTGAATGCGAACACGGCCTGGTACAACACGACGCTCGGGGTCGCGATGCTGATCGGGCGGTTCCTGATGATCGTGCCGATGCTGGCGATTGCGGGCAATCTCGCCCGGAAGAAAAGGACTCCGGCATCGGTTGGCACATTTCCTGTCAATACGCCTCTGTTTGCGACGCTGCTTGTGAGTGTTGTGCTGATCGTCGGTGCGTTGACGTTTTTCCCGGCTCTGAGCCTGTCGCCGATCCTCGAGCATTTTCAGATGCATGCCGGACAGGTTTTCTAAATATATGAAGAAGGCTATTTCAATTTGGGATCCGGATATCATCCGGCAAGCGTTGATCGGTTCGATCGTGAAACTCGATCCGCGAAAGATGATCAAGAATCCGGTGATGTTCGTGGTCGAAGTCGGTGCCGTATTTCTGACCCTTCGTATGATGGCGAATATGTTTACGCCATCGGTCGTAACCGGGTTTGAACTGCAGATCACACTCTGGCTTTGGTTTACGGTCCTTTTCGCGAATTTCGCCGAAGCTATGGCCGAAGGGCGCGGCAAAGCGCAGGCCGATACGCTTCGAAAAGCCAAGACCGAGACCACCGCAAATCTATTAAAGAAAGACGGTTCGACCGAGGTCATCGGGGCTTCGCGGCTTCGTCTTGGCGATGTCGTCTATGTCGAAGCAGGTGAGTTCATCCCCGGCGACGGCGAGGTGATCGAGGGTGTTGCGTCGGTCGATGAATCGGCGATCACCGGCGAATCGGCTCCGGTTATTCGTGAATCGGGAGGTGACCGGTCGGCGGTGACGGGCGGGACGAAGGTTCTGTCGGACTGGATCAGGGTGCGGATCACCTCGAACCCGGGCGAGACGTTCATCGACCGGATGATCGCACTCGTCGAGGGGGCAGCGCGGCAGAAGACGCCGAACGAGATCGCTCTGAACATCTTGCTTGCCGGGTTGACGATCATCTTTCTGCTCGCGGTCGTGACGCTGCAGCCACTCGCGGAGTACTCGGGAGCGGGGCAGACGGTGTTCGTATTGATCTCGCTGCTAGTCTGTCTGATCCCGACGACCATCGGGGGGCTGCTGTCGGCGATCGGTATTGCGGGGATGGACCGGCTTGTTCAGCACAATGTGCTCGCGATGTCGGGTAGGGCGGTCGAGGCTGCTGGAGATGTCAATACGCTGCTTCTGGATAAGACGGGAACGATCACCTTAGGTAATCGGCACGCGTCGGAATTCATTCCGCTCAAAGGCGTTGAAGAGAGTTCACTTGCGGACGCGGCTCAATTGTCGTCGCTTGCAGATGAGACGCCTGAGGGACGCTCCATCGTGGTACTTGCTAAGGAGAAATACGGGCTTCGCGGTCGTGAGATCCACGAGCTTGGCGATTCCTCGCATTTTATAGGCTTCACGGCTCAAACAAGGATGTCGGGAGTTGACATCAACGGCCGCGAGATCCGCAAAGGGGCGGTCGATGCGGTTGAGAAGTATCTGTCGGGCAACGGCTATGTGCCGCCGACGGAGCTGCGCGAGATCGTCGAGCGTGTAGCGAAAGCGGGCGGGACTCCATTGGTAGTTACCGACAGCAAAAGACCGCTCGGTGTGATCTATCTGAAGGATATCGTGAAGGGCGGGATGAAGGAGCGTTTTGGCCAGCTCCGGTCGATGGGGATCAAGACGGTGATGATCACCGGCGACAATCCGCTGACCGCCGCGTCGATCGCGCTCGAGGCCGGAGTCGACGACTTCCTTGCCGAAGCAACGCCCGAAGACAAGATGGACCTTATTAAACGTGAACAAGCCGAAGGGAAGCTCGTCGCGATGACCGGCGATGGTACGAACGATGCTCCGGCATTGGCCCAGGCGGATGTCGGCGTGGCGATGAACACCGGCACGCAGGCAGCGAAAGAAGCCGGCAATATGGTCGATCTCGACAGCGACCCGACCAAGCTGATCGAGGTCGTCGAGATCGGCAAGCAGCTGCTGATGACGCGCGGGGCCATGACGACGTTCTCGCTCGCTAACGACCTCGCAAAGTTCTTTGCGGTCGTTCCGGCCATGTTCCGGGAC
>JBEBGW010000391.1:0-4028 GCA_040081025.1 Pyrinomonadaceae bacterium
TCCTTCGCCTCTCGTGGTTCCGACGACGTCGCCGTTTGGATCGACGACCACTTGCGTCGGATACATTTTGGCCTTGTATGCGTTCCAGATCCCGCGATCCGCGTCGTTGACGATCGGGTGTTCGAGTCCGTATCTGAGGATAATGTGTCGAATATTCTCGATGTCCTTTTCGTTTGTGAACAGTCCGGTATGGACACCGATCAACACGACTTCGTTCTTGTATTTCGATTCGAGTTTTTTGAGGTCGGGAATGACGTGAATGCAGTTGATGCAGCCGTACGTCCAAAAATCCAGCAGCACGACCTTTCCCTTTAACTCGGCAATGGTCAGCGGTTTGCCAGTATTCAGCCATCCCTTGTGGCCCTTCAGCTCCGGTGCCGGGCCGCTAAGTTCCTCTGTCCGTGAGGATTGCGCGGCGGCATTCAACGCGAATGCGATCAGTAAAACTAGAAAGGTCAATTTCATTGCTTTCGTTGGTAAAGCGGCTCTTTTGATCGAGGTCAAGCCTAGCCTAAATTACCCGCGAGACGCGGGAAACAGGTTTGTGATGGACAACCGAATATTCGTGGTACTGTTCGGCTCGGTGTGATGGATGGAGCGCGAAGGTGGGGCTTTAGATGGTGCGTCCCTTCAAGAACTCGTCGAAGCGTGCGCGGTAGCCGCGACTGAGTGTGAATGCCGATCCGGCGAACGTGACCACGCGGTATTCGCCGCGGGCCCACGCTTGCAATTCCTTGATCTGGTTCACATTGACGATCGTCGAGCGGTGGATGCGGAGGAAGACTCGCGGATCGAGTTGAGATTCGAGCCGATCCATCGTTTCGCGCATAAGGTGTGACACTCCATCCAGTTTCAGAAGTGCGTAATTGCCGTGAGCTTCGATCCATTGGATATCGCTTGTTCGTATTAGCAGGATGCGTTCATCCTTACGTATCGTTAGCCACTCAAGATGAGCCGGTTTCGCCTTGAGCTCTTCGAGCAGCGTGAGTAGTCGCTGGTCGCCGCCGTTAACCTGTGAAGGGGAGATTCGCTCGCGTGCGATTCGGAGCGTGTCGGTAAAGCGTTTCCGGTCGAACGGCTTGAGCAGATAGTCGAGAGCATGAAATTCGAATGCGCGGAGAGCGAATTCGTCGTATGCGGTGACGAATACGATCGCGGGAATCTGCCCCAGCAGCTTTTTGTCGAGCGATGCGAGGACGTCGAACCCGGTCATATCCGGCATCTGGATGTCGAGAAACAATACGTCCGGCCGGTTCGTGCAGATCTGCTCCAGAGCTTCGCCGCCGTTCGCGGCTTCGATGACGGATGCTACGTCGCGTTCGCGCTTGAGAAGATCGCGAATGCGTTCGCGGGCAAGCGGTTCGTCATCGACTATTAGGATATTCATTAAACTGCCAGCGCTTCCGGCGATCGACGAACAGTTCTCAACTCGTTAGATATGGAACTTTCATCGTAACAATGGTTCCGCCTCTCGCGTCCTTTTTCTTTATGTCCAACTGAAATTCGCCATAAAACTGTTCGAGGCGTGCGCGGGTGTTCGTTAGGCCGACGCCGATTCCATTACTTTTTCGAAGACCGTTCGGTCCTGGGCCGTTGTCTTCGATCGTGATGTGCAGACGATCTCCAGCCCGATCAGCCCGTATGCTCAAGCGGCCCACGCCAGTCTGCCGCGAAGTTCCGTGGCGGACCGCATTTTCGACTATCGGTTGCAGGATCAGGTTCGGGACCTTGGCTCCACTAACCGCATCATCAATGTCGATCTCCACGCGGAGATTTTCCTGGAAACGGATGTTCTCTATCTCGAGATAGGTCTTTAAGAAATCCATCTCCTGTGCAAGCGTCACGACGGACGTATCCGAACTTTTCAAGGTCATCCGCAGAAAATCGCTCAGCCGGGCGATCATTCGGTCAGCCGCTTCGAGGTCTTTGTGCAGCAAAGCAGAGACGGAATTCAGTGTGTTGAAGAGAAAGTGCGGATGGATCTGCATCTTTAATGCCGCAAGCTGCGCCCGGGCAAGCTGCGCCGACAATTCGCTGGCACGCGTTCTCGCCGCCTGGACCTGCTTGTGATACTCAATGGCGTGGGCGACCACCACCGTTCCGCCGTATGCAAGCATTCCCTGATGCAGCATAAATGGATTGACGAACAGGTAACTGGAGTAAACAGCTAATGTTGGGTGATTGGCGGTGTTAACAAGCCCCAGATACCACAGCGTCGGTATCGTTACCGTCGTCGCAACCGCCACGAAGATAGCGCAGAAAAGAACGTGTATGGCCAATCGGCTCGCAACGTGGTCGCGATCGATCGGATAGCGTCGGCACAACCAGAATATTAACGGCGAAACTGCCCCCCAAACATAGAAGTCCACCATGTAATTGGGGACTGTTTGCCAAAAGAGAGTGGCGCTGTTGTTCATCTGCGCCCACCAATGCGTACGCAAGCCGAATGAAACGCCGATCACCGTCCAGATCCCGAATCCTGCTAGCCAGATCCGCCAATTTTTGCTTTGGAGCTTCAATGGAATGTTCCCGGTCTATGTCGACTCGCCCGGGTAAAGAAGCGAGTCTGCGATTCGCCAGTTTAATACGCTACGCGTCTGGCGGCGATTCTTTGTGACGAACAAACGACTTTGCGGGGTGAGCTACGACACCAGCCCAAAATGCAGGGACGTGTATGTTCCAAAAATGGAACCAAGTGTTCCAATAACGGAACAACCTCTTTGTTTACAAATATTTACAGTCTCATAGAATTCTACGAATTCTCGGATTCGGTCCGATAGATCGATCTATTTCTTGACGCTGCGAACATCGATCCGAATCTGATCTTTCGATTACATCAGTTGGTGTTTGGCCATATCCGTCCAGTCCGCTACCCGCTTTCGCACGGTGCTTGCCAATTACATATTCGAGGAGTGACGAGCAGGTAAATTCAGCGACAGCAACCGGCTCAGATTATTCCAATACCGGAACACTCCATCAAAAAAGCAAAATTGCAGGCTTTCACCGCATACCTGGCAGTATCGAAAAGCCCGCAATTTCTTAGACCAACAAACGTAATTAGGAGATTATCATGAACAGAAGTCTTAAGTGTATTTCTTTGATCTTCTCGCTGGTCGTTTTCCTTAGTTCGACAGTTATCGGACAGGAAACAAGCGGGAGCATCGAGGGAACAGTAAAAGATCAGGCAGGCGCCGTCGTGCCCAACGTGGCCGTAACGATCACTAGTTCGACGGCCGGCACGACCGGCTTTCGCCGCACCATCGCGACCAACGACGATGGATCATTCCGGGTCCTGCAGGTTCCTCCAGGCGAATACAGCGTCGTGGCAGCGGCGACCGGAGGTTTTGGCGAAAGCCGCTATGAAAATGTAAAAGTGGCTATCGGGCAGAACACTCAGCTACCCATTGTTGTTGCGCCGGGCGCAAATGTGGCGACGGTCGACGTTTCTGTATCGGATAACGTGGCGGTTGACACATCCAACAACGCGATTCAAACAAGCATCTCTGCACAACGGATCGAGCTCTTGCCGAAGGGCGTCAGTTTCACCTCGGTGCTGCAGACGGTTCCGGGCGTTCGCTCGGAGGGAATGGCCGGCGGCTTTTCGGTTGACGGAGCGTCAGGGTCGGAAAATGTTTTCGTCATTGACGGACAGGAAGTCACAAATTTTCGCACCGGCACGCTGAACGGCAACAACGCTATCCCGACCCAGTTCGTTCAGGAAATTCAGGTCAAATCGAGCGGGTTTGACGCAGAATTTGGCGGAGCAACCGGCGGTGTTATCAGTGTTGCCACCAAAGGCGGCGGCCGCGACTTTCACGGCGAGTTTGGAATGCAGTTCGCGATCCCTAAGTTTAACGGAGGCTCGCGGCCAAACCTGCTTCGGTTTACCAGCGGTTCGGGCGCGAATTTCGTCCAGTCGACCGAATATGTCTTCCCGCCGAAAAGCGGAGGTCACAACGTTTTCCCGACGGCAAACCTGGGCGGGCCGATCATAAAAAACAAGCTGTATTTCTTTGGCAGCTACACAC
>JBEBGW010000074.1:0-15110 GCA_040081025.1 Pyrinomonadaceae bacterium
CCGGTATCGGCGCCCATGATGACGAGGAACAAGTAGCCCAGCAGGTGCGTGGAAAGATACGGCTGCGATTCGAACTCGAGCCGCGTCCAATGTCACCGGTTCTCCCTTCATGATGCTCCGATTGTATTCGTGCCGGGCATCGCGTCGGGGTATTCGCGGTGACCCAAACGTGTTCATGAATCGGTCGACCGAACCTCGCTCATCTCCGTGCAACCAAGTCCCGTAGGTGCGGACAGTGATGAGGTAAGCGAGAGGAGTGTCGGTATCGTTCCAGACTGGCATAGTAGAAAAGAACCCACCCGCTCACGCTGGGTGGTTCCGACTTTTTACATCCCCAAACCGCCGGTCGCGCTTTTGGTAATCGAGGATCGCTTCGAAAATATCTTTTCGGCGGAAATCGGGGAAGAGCGTCGGCGTAACGTATATCTCGGCGTACGCGATCTGCCACAGCAGGAAGTTCGAGATCCGCATCTCGCCGCTCGTGCGGATGAGTAAGTCGACTTCCGGCAGGCCGTGCGTGTAAAGATTTGCCGCGATATCAGCTTCGGTAATTTCCTTGGGTGATCCGTTGAGGCTGGCGGCCGCGCGCCGGCATGCCTCGACGATCTCCGCTCGCCCGCCATAATTGAGTGCGACGCTCAGGACGGTGCCGGTGTTCCCGCTCGTTTCCTCGGTCGCCCACGCGATCTCTTTTTGCACATCTTCGGCGAGGCCCGCGAGATCTCCGATCGCCTGAAACCGAATATTGTTCGACTTCACCTCGCGCATTTCGCTGCGGATGTACCGCTTCAGCATCGACATCAGGCCCATCACCTCGGCCTTCGGACGTTTCCAGTTTTCGGTCGAGAATGCATATAAGGTTACCGCCTCGACCTGAAGGCGGGTAACCGTATCCAAAATTGCCTTGACAGATTCCGCACCGGCCCGATGACCGAATATCCGTGGCTTTCCGCGCAGCTTCGCCCAGCGTCCGTTACCGTCCATGATCACTGCAACATGGCGCGGCAGACGCGCAAGGTCTATCCGGTCGAGTAGTTTTGCCTCGGCGGAATTTGATTTGAGTACTTCTGTGAAGTTTGGGTGCATTCGCCGTTCGTCAAGGAATCTGGTCGCTACTGCTCGCGGTTCTGACTTCGGCATCGGCGACCGCATCTAAATTTATCGGCCCGTAAATATGCGGATAAACCTCGCCGCCCGTCGACGGCTCAGAGACTAGCTTCGACGTAAGTTTCCCGATGTCGATCTTCAGTATCACGAGCTCCTGAGCATCCGAATAATATCGTCCGATCACGCCTTCCATCTGATGATCGTAGCTGCAATGGATAAAGCCCTCGGATTCGAGACTGTCGGCTGAGTACGACGAATTGTGTTTTATCGCCTCCCAGATTTCGGGAAGTACGATGTGATAAATGAACATCAGTAATCGACCTTTAGCAGCGTCAATCCTTGGGCCGGAGCGGTTTTGCCTGCGAGGTTCCTGTCGCCCGTGATTATTGCCGTCTGGATTGTATCAGAATCCATCTCGCCTCGTCCCACCTCGATCAGGGTGCCGACCAGAGAGCGGACCATGTATCGCAGGAAGCCGTTTGCCGACACGCGAAACTCGATCACGTTCGAGCTCGACCGAGCGTCCCAAGTCGAACTGATGTCGAAATCTGTGACGTTGCGGACCTTGTTTTCGCTGTCGCCTTGGGCCGATGAGAACGCCGTCCAGTCATGCTCACCGAGGAAATATCGCGACGCTTCGATCATCGCTGCTAGATTGAGCGGCTTCGATTCGAACGCCGCAAATCGCCGCAAGAACGGCGACATAACCGGAGCGTTGACGACGCGATAAACATACGTCTTACTCTTCGCCGAAAACCTCGCGTGAAAGTCGTCGGGCGCTTGCTCTACGTTCATCACACGAATGTCTCGCCAGAGATTGCCGTTGATCGCGCTGCGAAGTTTCTCGGGCGTGAACAGCTTCTCAATATGGACGTTCGCGACCTGGCCCTCCGCGTGAACGCCGGCGTCCGTACGCCCCGATCCGTTAACCCCGACATGCCGACCTTCGAGCATACCGATTATCCGCTCGATCTCGCCTTGGATCGTTCGGTCGTTTTCTTGCACCTGCCAACCGTGAAAATCGGTGCCGTCGTACTGGATTAGAAGCTTAAAGTTAACCATGCCTGCTAAAGGTATCTACACGGACACCGCAGTGGGATAGACCACTTCGAACCTTTCGCAGCAGATCAACGACGTCTCGTCGAACTCTAGTCGATATTGCGGAGCTTCATTGGAGAAGTATGCCCAATGTCCCTCGCGCCAGTGGTCGAGCGTCTGGTCGCCTTCTCCCTCATCGTACGCGAACTTGGCGTCTACTTCGTTAAAGGGCACGTGGCGGATCTCGGTAGTCCGCACGACACAAAGCGGGTCGCCCTGATAGCTCGTTACGACGCTGTAGCCGTTGTCGATCGGCGCTTTTTCCGGCTCAAGATCGTTGACGGTCTTGAGGCTTGCCGTTGCGGTCTTCTTACCGCTTAGAACGAGGTCCGCAAGCTCCTTCGCCATTGCGCTGCTGTTGCCGAAATACCAAACCTGGTAGAGCGTTGAAGGAGAAACGTTCGGATTCGCCTCAAGGAATGACAGCCAAAATTGTCCTACGGTTTGAGCCTTCATCCCCTGCTCCCCGGTTTGTTCGGCTTGTCGCCGTTGAAACACAAGGGGCACTGATCTTCCGTGTATGTCGGCACGTCGAGGCTGACGAGCGAGATGCGTGGAACTCCGACATCCGCGGCACCGTTCGAGCGGTCGATGATCGAGGCTGCGGCGACAACTTGGCCGCCGGCCGCCTCGAGTGCGGCTATGCATTCACGAGTCGACTTGCCGGTCGTGATCACGTCCTCGACGACCAATATCCGCTCGCCGAGCGTCAACGAAAATCCTCGGCGCAGGGTCATTTCACCGTTCTGCCGCTCGGTCCAGAGGAACCGCGTGTTCAATGCAGCGGCCGTTGCGTAGCCGATCACAAGTCCGCCGATCGCGGGCGACGCAACGGTTTGGATGTTCGTGTCCACGAAATGCGCGGCGATCGCGTGGCCGAATCTCGCGGCATCGGCCGGATACTGCAACGCGAGAGCGCATTGAAGATATTTTGGGCTGTGCAGGCCGCTTGATAAAAGGAAATGGCCTTCCAGCAGCGCGTTCGTGTCCTGGAAATGTTGAAGTATCTGTTCGGATGTCATCTCGGTAAAGCCAGATTATGCCAAAGTTCGCCGCCGCCCCCCAAACGACCTATTCAAATGTACGGCCAGCGGTTAGAATGGATAAAGGATGGCGGCCCACGCAAATCTTATCTCAGGTTCGATCCTCGTAATGGAGACGATCGATTATCTCGTCAGTGTCGGCGGGTCGGCGGGAGCCTCGAGCGTCGTCGAGTATGTGATGAACATCCAAAACGCGAACGACGCGATGTCCCGTGCGCTTGTCGGCGACCTTTGCGAACGAGATCCGCGGATCAGCGTCGACGGTGATACAGTCTCGCTGCACGAACCCGACCGAGACTCTATCGACCTTTCACAGGCGAGCTACGTCGTCCTCGATCTCGAGACGACCGGAGCGAAAGCACCGCCGTGCAGGATCATCGAGATCGGCGCATATCGCGTACACGGCGGCGCGATCGTTGACGAATTCATCACGCTTGTGAATGCTGAGACTCACGTGCCGGAGTTCATTTCGTCGCTTACCGGCATCAGCAATGAGATGATCCGGACGGCTCCGCGGTTCGACGAGGTCGTTGCCGACTTTCTCGCGTTCCTCGGCGATTCGATCCTGGTCGCGCACAACTATGCGTTCGACCTCGCGTTCCTGAATCACGAGATCGCGCGGGTCCACGAGGACTGCTCGATCTGGAACCCGACGCTCTGCACAGTGGAACTGTCGCGGACCGTTTTGCCGGACATCGAAAATCACAAGCTCAAGACGCTCGCGAACTATTACTCCGTCGATCTGATAAATCATCACCGGGCCGGCGACGACGCACACGCGACCGCCAAGATCTTTATAAATTTGTTGGAGAGTATGCACGAACAAGGTGTCCGCAGTTACGGCGCCGCCAGAAAGTTCGGCCGCAAGAAGCATTATGCAAGACGCCAAGCTGCAGCCTGAAAATCTGCAAGGTTTAGAAATTCGCTCCACTCCGCGTGAGGAGATGGAGCTTTTTCCATTGGACACCTTCCGCTACGAATATCCGGGCAAAGAGATCTGGGTCGAGTTCGAGATGCCGGAGTTCACAGCCATCTGCCCGTTCTCCGATTTCCCCGATTTCGCCGTCATCAAGCTCAAATACGTTCCCAACGAACGCTGTATTGAACTCAAGAGTCTGAAACTTTACATCAACTCCTTCCGCAACATAAAGGTCTTTCATGAACATGTGATCAATATGATCCTCGACGATTTCGTCGCGGCGTGCGATCCGATGCGGGTAGAACTCGAGGGCGATTTCCACGTTCGCGGAAACATCAAGACTGTGGTTAGAGCTAGCTATACGCAGGGAAGTTAGTGAACCGTCGCTACCATGACCTTTGGATGCGACCCGAGATGCTTACGGCAGGCGGAATCGACCAAACGTTCGATCTCCAAGCGTAGAGCTTCTTCGTCGGCAGCGTTCGCGTTCGTGATCTCGGAGACGATCAGAAATTTCGATTTTTCGAGCAGGTTCTGTTCGCGGAACGAGAGCTTCTTTTCGTGGCTTAGATAGGTGAGTTTCTTTAGCACGTCAGCCGCCTGAAATACGTCGCCGGACTGAAGCTGGTGCATGAACTCCTTCGAGCGGCTTTTCCAGTCGCACGAGATGTCCTCGAAGTCTGCGGACAGACGACTGATAAGTTTCTTGCACTGAAGGGACGAGATCACGGGGCGAATGCCGACAGTCTCGGCGTTTGAGGTTGGCACGAAGATGATCGAATTGTCATTCAAGACCCGGAGTGAATAGAAATCGACAGAGCTGCCGCAAACAAATCTTTGCTGGACGCCCTCGACCATGCACACACCCTGATTCGGGTATGCTACTTTCTGACCGATACTGAGCTCCATTTCGCCTCTTCCTCCAACCGGCCATAAGTGGTCGGCGTCAGCCGCGCAAGAAACGCGATTGCCCTGCGGGTTCTGAGAATTCAATCGTATGCTCAGTATAGCACACTGACTATTGGCGGGAAAGAGTTTTGTTGGGGCCGTAAGTCTTTATTCTTCAGGTAGTTCGATGTGAAACGTCGTGCCACGTCCGAGGTCTGATTCGACCGTAACCTCGCCGCCGTGGAGGCGTGCAAGATGTTTGACGATCGCGAGTCCGAGCCCGGTCCCGCCCACCTCGCGGGTACGACCGCGATCGAGGCGGTAAAAGCGTTCGAAAATGCGGCCAAGATGTTCGGCGATAATGCCCTCGCCGGTATCGATAACGGAAATGATCGAGCGGTCCGAACTCTGCTGCAAAGTCACCTCGACGCTACCAGAAGCACGGTTGAATTTGATCGCGTTGTCGATCAGGTTAGTCAGCATCTGCTCAAGCCGGCCGAGATCGGCATAGATCCGAGTTTCGGGATCGATATCGTGCGAAAGCAAGATCTCCCGCTGATCGGCCTTGGCCGAAAGCGAATCGAATATCTCGTCGACCAGATGGGCGACTCGAACGTGGCCTTTGTCGATCGAGACGTTGCCGGATTCGATCAGTGAGAGTTCGAGGATGTCAGCGATGAGTACGTGCATCCGCTCCGCGTTTCGGCGAATGACGGTAAGGAACCGGCGGTTGTTCTCTGCGTCGTCTATCGCTCCGTCCTCAAGTGTTTCGACAAACGCCATGATCGACGTGAGCGGCGTGCGAAGCTCGTGCGAGATGTTCGAGAGGAACTCCTGCCGGACCTTTTCGAGCCGCTCGACCGGCGTGACATCGTAGAAGAACCCTATTGCATGTCGCCGCCCGTCCGAGTCGAACGGAGCAATGTGAATGTCGAAGATGCGCTTTTCGATCGCACCGATCTCAAGCTTGAGGTCCGTGGGCGCATTCTGATCGATACACGTGCGGAACGCGGCATGAAGCTGTACGTCGCGAATGATCTCGCTCAATCGCCGGTCTTCGAGCGATCCGTTTCCGCGTGAGAACACGACATTGGCCGCCGAATTCGATGCCTTGATGCGCATCGCATCGTCAACGACAAAAACGGCTTCGCGGGTCGTGTCGATGATGCCTTGTAGAAGGTGATTCGATGCCGGACGGGTCGCGGCAGAAGGTCGGTTCGAAGTTGTCGATTCCGAAAAGATCATTTACTCCCAATAAAACGATAGCCTACGCCGACGACGGTTTCGATGCTGCTTCCGCACTCGTCCATCTTCTGCCGCAGCCGTCGGATGTGGACGTCCAGCGTTCGCGTGTCGCCGAAGTAGCTGTATCCCCACACGTTGTCGAGCAACTGCTGCCGAGTTGCGACGCGGCCGATGTTCTTGATCAGATGTTCAAGCAATGCGAACTCTTTTCGCGTCAGCTTCACGTCCGCGCCGTCGCAAGTCACGCGCATATCCTCAAAATCGACGGCAATCCGCTCGTCCTTATACTTCGGTGACGCCTCTTTCTCTGATCGCCGCAGTACCGCACGTACGCGGGCGATGACTTCCTTCACCGAGAAAGGCTTTACGATATAATCGTCCGCTCCGATATCAAGCCCGGCGATCTTGTCGCCTTCGGCTGCCTTTGCCGTGAGCATGATGATCGGTGTGTTCTCGGTTAGCGATTCACGCCGGAGCCGGCGACACAACTCCATGCCGCTCATTCCCGGGAGCATCAGATCGAGAAGGACCAGCGACGGGGTTTGTTTCTCGTCCAGGGCAAGCCTCAACCCCTTCTCCGCCGATTCCGCCACGTTTACACGAAAGCCCTCACGTTTGAAGTTGTAATGCAGACTTTCGGCGATGTCTGCATCGTCTTCAACGATCAGAATGTTTTGCAGCATAGATTTTTCCTGTTTGGGCGCAAGATTCAGGCTAAGCGTCCGAACTTACTTGCGTGTTAACAGAATGTTACAGGAATGTTAAATGAATCGGTTCTGTAAGGAAAGGTTCTATTTGGCTGCCTGCGATCGCATCTCGTCTTTCGGCCTGATGATCTCGACGATACTTCCACAGTCTGCATCGAGGTCTTTCCATGAGTCGATCGAGAGTTCGATCACCGCAAGACCAGCCGTCGGCATCGGTTCGACCTGACCAGTAAGATATCGGACGAAGCCTTCCATCCCCGGGTTGTGGCCGACGAGCATGACAGAATCCACATCGTCACCCGTCTCAGACGCGACTGTCCGCAGCGTATTAGGGCTGGCCTCGTAGATGCGATGATCCGTTCGTAAGTCGGCATTGAGGCCGGCTGACTCTTTCACCAACTCGGCGGTGGTCGCGGCTCGTTTCGCGGGCGAACTGATAACGACTTCCGGGGTGTAACCGCGGCGCGTGATCACCTCGCCCATAAACGGGGCGGTGTTCAGGCCGCGTTCGTTCAACGGGCGTTCGAAATCTGACAACGTTGCGTCGTCCCAACTGGATTTTGCGTGGCGGAGCAAGTAGATAGTTTTCATTGATGATCGCGATTTAAGGGTTCTATCGAGGGGTAACCTAAATATCGCCCCTGCCTGCAGTTTTGTAAAGTGAAACCGTTAATTGGTAAACTGCGTAGTAGCGTTTTTATGTTCGCGAACCGTTCACACACATTTACAAGAAACCTCCACGTCATTCTGGCGATGGCGTTTCTTTTTGTGATGCTTGTTGAATGGGGCTCTCACAATCTTGCATTCGCCCACTCCGGTTATCCGGCGGGAATGGTATCGGTCAGCGCCCGCGACGACGGGCACGATGATCCGTGCAAGTCGCTGACCTGCTGCCAAAACCGGAAGGAAGGCGGATCGGTCTTAAGTCCTTCGCATCATCTTCCAAGCTACAACTCCTACTCGGAAATATTACAATTCGTTCCTGCATATTCGCGGGATTTCGTGGCCCAAGCTTCCCCTCGCGAAGATGTGCACGGAATATTCCGCCCCAAAGATCCTTTACTTCACCCTCCGGAATTCTCCTGATTCCTCGTTCAGCTAGTGCGGCAGAATTGCCGCAATGTAAGCGCGTTCTCCTTGAATGTGCGAACTGAATTATTCCGAGCCCGAAAGCGGGCGTCGGAAGATCGGAGAATTTGAAAATGAAGAGATATGTACTCACACTGGCAATTTTACTGTTCAGTGTTGTCGGCACTTCCGCCCAGACCGGCGGGTCGATAAAAGGGAAGATCACTTATGGCGATGGCGTTGCGCTGCACAACGTAACAGTCCAGATCGTCCAAACCAAACAGACAACGGAGACGAACGAAGACGGCACATTTGAGCTGACGAACGTCGCTCCGGGACGTTACACGATACTGGTTCATCTCGAGGGCTTCGCTGATGAGTCGCGAGTTGTGAACGTCGGTGCGAACGCTGCGACTGCGGACTTTGCACTACGGATCGCCTCGCTCAAAGAGCAGGTTACCGTCACTGCATCAGGAACCGAGATCTCTGTTTTCGATTCGTTCCAGTCGGTCAGTTCCGTCGGCTCGACTCGAATCACAGAGAAAGCGGCGACGTCGCTCGGGGATGTGCTCGACGGCGAAACCGGCGTGGCAAAACGCAGCTTTGGCCCAGGATCGTCGCGGCCCGTCATACGAGGGTTCGATGGCGACCGCGTGCTTGTACTTGAGGGCGGCGTTCGTACTGGGTCGGTCGGATCGCAATCGGGCGATCACGGAGAAACTGTCGACCCGCTCAGCGCCGAACGCATCGAAGTGGTCAAAGGCCCTGGAACACTGCTTTACGGAAGCAACGCGATCGGCGGTGTGGTCAACGTGATCAGCCATGACGATGACGAAGCGAGCGATGGCTTTCGCGGATTCGTGACGGGCGTCGCAGGCAGTGCCGACAAACAAGGCGGCGTCTCGGGCGGCCTCGAATACGGCTACAAAAAGTTTCTCGTGCGCGGCAACTTGAGTGCCCAGCGAACCGGCGACTACCACTCGCCGCTCGGCACGATCCCGAACTCTGCGTCGCGGTCGAATAGCTCTTCGTTCACCGCCGGCTACTTCGGGCCAAAAATGTTCGCCAGAGGGACATATGCTTTCGACGTGCGACGCTATGGGATCCCCTTCGCATCTCTATTCGAGGGCGGTGGCGAGGAAGAAGAGGCCAGCGCTCTTGCGGGCGTACTTCCCGAAGTAGATGAAGAGATCGACCTGCGTGCCCGCAAGCACAACGTACGATTCGGCGGCGGGTTTCGCGATCTGACCAACTCGTTCCTCAGCGGTTTGCAGTACAACTTCGATTACACGAACTATCGCCACAAAGAGATCGAACGGGCGGACGGAATCGACAACGTCGGTACGATCTTCGACAACAAGACGTTCTCGTATCGTTCGATGTTCGAACAGGCCAAACACGGAAAGCTGTCGGGCCGATTTGGCTTCGAAGGCTTTAACCGCGACTATGCGGTGAACGGAGCCGAACAGCTTATTCAGGGCAATGTGAAACACAACGCTTTCTCGGCCTTTGCTCTCGAGGAACTCGATTTTGACCGTGTGAAGTTCCAGTTCGGCGGACGGGTCGAGAATAATCGGTACCGGCCTGAAAATGTTGATCTGCGAGATCGTTCGTTCACCGGATTCTCGGGCGGTGCGGGAGTAAATATCGGCCTGTGGACCGGCGGAGCGTTCGTAGCGAACTACACGCGTTCATTCCGTGCACCGGCGCTGGAAGAGCTGTACAACAACGGCCCGCACATTGGTACGGTCACGTTCGAGGTCGGCAATGAAAACCTCGAGAATGAGACTTCGGACGGTCTCGATTTCTCCCTTAGGCATCAGTCCGGACGCTTTCGTTTCTCGGGCGACGTTTTCTACTATCGCATTAAGAATTTTGTTTTCCTTGCTCCGCAGGATGAGGACGGCGACGGCGAGGTCGATATCGAGGACGGGCTTCCGGTTGGCAGATATTCGCAAGACAATGCCCGCTACGTCGGAGCCGAGTTCAACGCTGATGTGAAGATCAACGATTACGTCGGCGCGTTCGCAAGCTTTGATATGGTGAACGCGACCCTGACCGATCTGGATCTCAACCTTCCGCGTATCCCGCCGGCCCGCGGCCGCATCGGGCTTGATCTACGATACAAGGATCTCAGTGTTCGGCCCGAAGCAGTCTTCGCCGCGGCTCAGAAGGATGTGTTCCCGCTCGAAACCACGACCGCTGGATACGGCGCGGTGAATGTCGCCGGGTCTTACACGATCGGCAAGCAGCACTTCGCGCACATCATCTCGTTCAACGCCTACAATCTTACGAACAAGCTTTACCGAAACCACGTTTCGTTCATCAAGGATCTTGTTCCTGAGATCGGCCGCGGAATTCGGGTCGGCTACACGATCCGCTTCTTCTAGCCGGACTGCAATTGGCGATCCTCCTGTCCGTTCGTTTATACTTCGCGTAAATAACGAAACTGACAGGGGGATCTTTTATGTCTGAGCGAACTCTATCTTTCTCGACGGCCAACGGCGACACGACCGCATATGTCGCAATGCCGGATTTCGGCGGGAAAAAAGCTGTGCTGTTGATCCAGGAATGGTGGGGACTTAACGATCACATCAAGGACATTGCGAACCGTTACGCTGCCGAAGGGTTCATCGCGATCGCCCCCGATCTGTATCGCGGCAAGATCGCAACGAACCCGGACGACGCATCGAAGATGATGAACGCACTCAAGATCGAAGATGGCATCGATACGATAAAGAATGCGATTGCGGCGGCGTCGGATGAACTGGGCATCTCGCACTTCGGCATCACGGGATACTGCATGGGCGGGACTTTTGCTCTGCGGGCCGCGTGCGAACTCGAAGGCCTGAGCGCGGCCGCTCCGTTCTACGGTGATATTCCGGACGAAGATGTGCTCAGTAAGCTCCGCACGCCGACCGTCTTTATCTCGGGCACCAAAGATCAGTGGATAAACACTGAAAAGGTCGCAACGCTCGAGGATGTTACCGAGCGATACGAACTGCCGCTGGAGTCGTTAAAATACGAATCCGACCACGCATTCTTTAACAACACGAGGCCGGAAGTTTATGACGCCGATGCCGCGCAGGACGCGTGGGCAAAGGTCGTTGGGTTTTTCAACGATAAGCTCTAGACGGATAGCCGCGGAGCGACATCGAGTAGATCAGGTATGAACGCCGGCTTTTCTGCCCGGCGTTTCTTGCGCTCAAGCTTTCGGCAATACATCGCGGCGTCGGCCTTGTTGATCGCGTCCTCGAGGCCGCTGATATCGCTGAAGTCGGTGAAGCCCCACGACACGCCGATATCGATCAGCTCCGGAATTCCATCGATCATTATTCCGGCCAGGTCGCGTTCGAGTTTAGTCATCCGCATTGTCGCCATTTCCGCATCCATGCTTATCATGATCACGAAAAACTCGTCGCCGCCCCAACGGAAGATCAGATCCTCCGACCTCACGGTATCGCGGATCCCTCTTGCGACGGCTCGGATCGCGAGATCGCCCGCGCTGTGTCCATAGCGGTCGTTGATCCATTTGAGATCGTCGATGTCGAAGAAGCCGACGCAGCCGGACGTCTCGGAATTTTCCGAGCCCTGCTTCTTCACGAATCCGTAGAATGCGTGGCGGCTAAATGCGGCTGTAAGCGGATCCGTGTGAACCAGTTCCTCAAGCCGCTTGTTGGTCGTCTCAAGTCGCTCATGTGCCGAGCGTGCATCGGTCAGAACCTTTTCCAGGAGGACGATCACCATTCCAACGCCAAGGGCTGTCTGAAGCACAAGATCTACGATCGAGTTGTACGAAAGGAAGCTGGTATCGAATACAGTAAACTGACTGGCGGTGTAGACGATCGAATAGAGAAAGAAGTTGAGAGCGAGGGCGGCAAGAGCGACATTCATCACCTTCCATCCGAAGGTTCGGAGGGATGAGCGCCGAAGTGCACGGGAAGCGGTCGCAAAGAACCCGCTCAAACAAAGAGCGTGAACGGCGTAAACATGATTGAAGTCGCTCGACAGCAAAGGCAGACCGATCGCCAAAGCAAGGAAAGGGATGAAGTACACCTCATTCTTTGTCTTTAGTTCCCAGCCGGCATCCAGACTGCGGCATCCGGAGACCAGCAGAAATCCAAAAATATACTCGCCGAGAAAGTAATAGCTGAACAGGAGCGACCCAAAGTCCGAATACTCGAACCCGAGGCGAAGACTGATAAGTGCGAACGACATCGACAGCCACGCGATCGTCCAATACTTCAGAGCGGTCAGCCGAAGCGAACGACTCAGCAGCATGCACATCACCGTGACTACGAAGACACCATTAAGTTGAATGATCAGGCCGATCTTTGAATCCATCTTTTGCAGGCAGGAGACGGAAGGAATTTTTTACTGACAGGTAGGGAAAACAGAGAGTTTCGCGAGCCTGGGAGACACGCACAAACAGTTTAAACCATGCCGGACGCATTGTCTAGACTTTTTTACCTATCAGCGATTCGAGCTCGCTGAGGTTTGGCAAAGATGTCCGGGCCCCGATCGCCCGACATTTCAAAGCTGCCACGGCGTTTGCCAGTCGTACGCTTTCTTCGATGCTCTCGCCACTCACGAGGCCGAACAGGAGTCCCGCCCGGAAAGAATCACCCGCACCGGTCGTATCCTTACAGCCGCCCGGAACCGGAAAGCCCGGCGTCTCAATGAACGTGTCTTCGCAAAGCACCAGCGAACCGCTCTCACCCAGCGTGATCCCGACGACCGCCGCACCGTACTTATCCCGAAGCGCTCTTAGAGCTTTAGGTTTGTCGTCAATGCCGAACATCCGGGACGGCCAGTCTGCGGAGGTGATCAAAACATCGACAAGCGGCAGCAGATCTTCGAGGCCGGGGAAGGTATTGTCCAAGTCGATCGAAACGGCCGTGCCGACCTCTTTTGCCCGTTTGGCGAGAGCGATACATGCCTGGGCGTCGTGAGGCGTTATGTGCAGAACCTTGGCGGTGTCGACGATCGGCAAAGGAGCCTCATCCGGTGAATAAGCAAGTTTTGCGTCACGCTTCCAGATCACGGTGCGCTCGCCGCTTCGCT
Organism: Pyrinomonadaceae bacterium; assembly: GCA_040081025.1. Taxonomy (GTDB): domain Bacteria; phylum Acidobacteriota; class Blastocatellia; order Pyrinomonadales; family Pyrinomonadaceae; genus OLB17. The sequence continues at coordinate 13,140 of JBEBGW010000074.1, forward strand.
CGTCGATCACGATAAACGCGATCTGGGTTTGAGCTCCGGCGATCGCCTCGGCAAATCCGGTATCGACACCTTCCAACTTCAACGACTCGATCCCGAACGTCCCGGCCGCGTCGTCGCCGAAGCGTCCTGCATACAGCGTCCGCAATCCAAGTCGCTGAAGGGCGACCATCGCCGTCGCGATCTCACCGCCCGGCGCCTGCAGATAGTCGATCAGCTCGACCTTCGAATTGAACGGCGGATACTCCGGAACGCGGATCAGGAAGTCGACGGCATTCGTGCCAAAACCAGCGACGTCGAACGCCCGATCGGAAGGAAGTTGAAATGGAAAATTCATTTTTGCGGGACGGCAAGTGATGTTGTACAAAATAGAACCGAAAGCGTCAAAATGCCTTGCACAATGCCACATGTCACGCTAGATTGTTACCAAACGCTGTACCATATTTTTCACGCCATAATGCTTAGCGAACCTGGAGTATAACCGAATGCCAACGTCAAAATGTCCCGAGTGCGAAGAAGAAGTTTACGTCGATGCCGATTCTGAACAGGGCGACGGTGTCACCTGTGACGAGTGCGGGGCCGGCCTTGTTGTCGTAGGCCTAGACCCGATCGAATTGGATCTGAAGACGGACACGGACGACGACCCATACGACGAAAAGCTCGATTCGCTGGATTATGAAGACGAGCGGTACTGATTCACGCTAGTTCGCAGGCTTGTAGGTCGTCCGGTTCTGGCGGACAAGAAGTCCCGACCGCGATTCGATCTTGACTCTTCGTTCACCCGGGCCATCGCCTTCCGGAGGGTAGAACGCTATCGCATACGATGCCGTCAGTTCCTCCGCAAGTGCATCAAAGATCCGATCGAAATTTGATTCCACGGCGGTAATGGTCATACCACCGGTCCGCTCGGAGAGTCCACTTGCCTCGAGCGGCGTGAGTATCCGCCTGCCGTCACGCTGCAACCGCGAATATGACGGCAGCAGCACCGAGAAAACGCTCGTCTCGGCGTCGTTGGCACGTTCGATCACCGTCGGCGAAGCAATGATATCACCGACCGGAAACCCGTCGGTTATCAAGATGACCGCGCGCTTGGGTATCCGATCCTTGATCGCCTTCGGAGACTTCCGGGCGATCATTCTAACGGCATGATCTACCGCGTCGTATGCGTGAGTTGAGAGCCCGTCCTGATCCCGCTTCAGCTTCTTTAGTGCCTGCTCGATCCGCTCCGGCCGGTTCGTAAAATCCTGATTGGTCTTTACCTCCATTGCAAAGGAAAGCACCGCGAACTGCGACTCATAGTCCGCAAGCCGCTTGACGAATCTCTGCATCGCCATCCGAAGCCTCTCGAGCTCGACCTCGGTCATACTTCCCGAAACGTCCAACGCGAAAACGAGTGAAAGCGGTCGGCCGACGTCACGCTTCTTGATCGGTTGGAAGAAATCGATCGTGCGCTCTTTACCGTTCTCGAAGATCCGAAAATCCTTGACCGAAAGACCCCGAACAGGAACACCCTTTGCATCAGTCACCGATACTTCGAATGAAGCGAGCTCTGTGTCGATCCGTATCTCGTCATTGCCCGTCTGAGCGAGCCCTGCGACCGCGCAAATGAAGATCGCGAGCCAGATCAATGAATGTTTCGTAATTTTCTTGACGGAGAAACTCATCTGCAAAAATGTCTTTGCTGCTGTCATTCTGACCGATTTCGAGCAGTTTGAATAGCAATTTGAATAGCCGGAACCTAACGGCAAAAATGCGAACCCGCGGATCTTCGATGAAAAAACGCAGGGTTTCGTTGAATGCGAATTTGGCACGGCGTTTGTAAGGTGGTTCGCGGAGTACCGGCGATCCGCATAATCCCGGAACTTGGCTCACCAAGATGAACGACGTTGAGAACACAAATCAGGATTGGCGCTTGAATCTGCTTCGATGGATGGTCATCGGTGCGGCGGTTGTCAGCGCCAGCTACGCCCTGAT
>JBEBGW010000392.1:0-4023 GCA_040081025.1 Pyrinomonadaceae bacterium
ATCTTGAACATCTTCGTCACTCCGCACAGCCGTGCCGCGTAAAGCGTTGCCGCGTTCACCTTACCGTCGCGATCCGGCGGAGAGCACATCACAACCTCGCGGCATCCCGCGAGGTTCGCCGGGATTGCAAGCATCAGAACCGTCGAGAACAACGGCGCTGAACCTGCCGGTATGTACAACCCGACCTTCTCGATCGGAAGCGATCTTTTCCAACACCACACACCAGCCGTCGTTTCGATCTTGGGGGGATCGTTTTCGGTGATTGCGTGAAACTTCTCGATGTTCGCCTTCGCAATAGCAACGGCATCCTTCAGCTCTTGCGAGACTTCCGATTCGGCCCCAATGAACTCGTCCTCCGCCACGAAAAACTCGTCCAGATCAACGCCGTCAAACTGTCGAGAAAACTTCCGCAGAGCTTCATCGCCGTTCGTCCGAACCTCATCGAGGATCGCGGCAACTGAATTGCTCAGTTCGCGCGTGTCCATCACCGGACGCTTCACGACCTCCGGCCAGTCTTCACGCATTGGATACTTGATAACCTTCATAGCTCACCTGATCATCTGATCGATCGACAAGACCAGGATGCCCTCAGCTCCTGCTCGTTTGAGGTTGTCGACCACCTCCCAAAAATCGTGCTCGCTGATGACTGAATGGACCGATACCCAGCCCGATTCCGCGAGCGGGACGACCGTCGGACTTTTCATTCCCGGTAGAATGGATGTGATCGCGGAGACCTTTTCAAGAGGCGCATTGAGGAGAATGTACTTGTTCTGCTCGGCTGCCATAACGCTGCGGATTCGAAACAGGAGCTTCTCCAGGATCTTGGCTCGCTCGCCATCAACGCCGGACCGACAGATCAGCACTGCCTCGGACTCCATAACCGTTTCCACCTCCCGCAGCCCATTTGAAAACAGTGTGCTGCCCGAGCTGACGAGGTCGCAGACGGCATCCGCAAGGCCGACTGAAGGAGCGATCTCGACCGATCCACTGACCTTGTGGATGTCGGCGGCGACATCACGGCTGGAAAGATAGCTCCTCAGGATACCCGGATAGCTGGTAGCTATGCGCCTGCCGGAAAGATCAGCAACGCTCGTGTACTCAGTATTTTTCGGCATCGCAATCGACAGCCGACATCGCCCGAAACCCAACATTTCAAGCGTCTCTACGTCTTTCGGATCCTCAGCGAGGATGTTCTCGCCTACGATACCGATATCCGCGACCCCATCTGCAACATAGTCCGGTATGTCGTCGTCGCGAAGAAAGAATATCTCCAGCGGAAAGTCCGAGGCTTCGGCCCGAAGCTTGTCGCCACCGTTCGAAAATCCGATCCCGCATTTGCGCAACAATTCCTTCGACCCGTCGGCCAGCTTTCCTGATCTCTGTAATGCGATCTTTAGTTTCATCATTAGAATACAAAACGACGCCCTCGAAACTTTTCGAAAAGTTCCTTAGCGCCTGAAAATCTGGTTACTTACTTTTGTAAAACGGATTATCTCACGCGCCGGATATTGTGCACGTGATGGTTGTGAAGATGAATGTGAAGCGTTGCTTGCGACATTGCGTGATTACTAAGAAACCACATCCTCTCGCCGATTGCAAGCGGTTTTTGAATCCAACGGTATGCTAGAATTTTCTTTCGCATGATGGAAACCACAGTAAATTCAGAAGTTCTACAGGAATTTGGCAAGCGGATACAGCGGTGTTACGGGTGTTTCATCGCCTATCATCTGAAGGATATGTACCTGGGCGAGGACGTCACGTTCTTTTGCGACTACTGTAAGGACGATACGATGTTCCACTTTGATGATTTCGCGAAGCTCCTTGATATTTCGAAACTTAAAGAGGTTGCCGATGAAGATCATCATCACTAGTTTCTAAGTGGCATTCACCCTACACATCACCGGCCCTTTTGGATCGAAGACCGTCACGGTCGAGACCGAACTGACCATTGGACGAACGGACCAAGCGAACGTCGCCCTCGACGATTCGGGCCTTTCGCGCATTAATACGACATTTTTTGTGGATGACGGCGAGTTGCTGGTCACCGACGAGAATTCGACGAACGGTACGTATGTCAACGGTGATCGCGTCGAGGGCCGGCCGCGGATCCTGAAGAATGGCGACCGCCTGAAGCTCGGCACGCACACTGAGGTCCGGGTAGAAACCGGAGCAGCTTCTTCATCCCAGCCCGCTGTCGATCTGGAATCAAGCCAAAGCCCAAGGGCGGAAACACGACCGGTAGCGAGTGTGTCCTCGCAAACCTCGGCACCAAAACCTAAGAGCCCGCCAAAGGCCAAGGCCCAGATCTCCAACACACAAACGTACCTCATCGTTGCTTCAGCCGCGATGACATTGCTGATCCTGATCCTCGGCGGGTTCGGGATTTATCTTCTCGTTCGCGACCCGAAAGGTGGTGGGAGATCACCGGCGATCGTTAGCACCGTGATCCCGGTCCGCGTCATCGATCCGCTCGGGGGCGAGGATGAGGATGACCTCGACGACCTGATCGCGTCGTGGGAAACCGCCGAGGAAGAGATCAAATCGGAAAACGTAGAGGGTCTTTCCGTCGAGTCGGCGGACGCGGAGATAACCGAACTGAATGTCAGCCCGGCACAACTCGAGAAGGCAAAACGAAAGGCCTTCGAGCCGCGGCCGGGTGAGGGCGGAATTCGGCCCGCGGGCTTGAATGTTCCGAAGGAGCTTTTCGGCGACGGGGTCATTAAGCAAAAAATGAAATTGAAGGAAATGAATACCGCAGGCTACCGGCAGCCTATGGATTTTGCCGATCTTGCCGAAAAGCGGATGAGCAACGATCAACTCCAGCGACTGCAAGAAATGCCGATGGCTACCGACAGTTTCTACCTGGACGTCGGTGGTTCAGCCCAGGATTCGCCTATAAATTCTTTCGCTTTTCCCAATGAACGCGTCGAGATCGCAACTGGCCATCCCAAGTTCACGACACTGTCGCAATTAGCGGGAAATTTCGCTGGAAAGAAATACGACCTGGCCAACGCGGCCGATCGAAAACAGATGCGAATGCGACTGCTGAGAATGTTCAACCCTCGGGCAAAGCCCATCCTGAAGGAACTTTCCGGTGCCTATCACGGCCGGTTCGGACGGCCCTTACGTGTGACGTCGCTGACGCGTTCGATGGATTATCAGATCCTACTTAACGCTGGTAACGCAAACTCATTCAAGGTCCGCGGCGAAGGAAGTTTACCGCCGCATACGTCGGGCTGTGCGTTCGACCTCGCACGCAAGCATATGCCCGTTGACGAGCAGAATTTTGTTATGGCGAAGCTTGCCGAAATGGAACGCGACGGAAAGCTCGACGCCCTGATCGAATACGGCGTCAACGCCTGTTTCCACATCTTTATTTACCACGACGGCATCCCGCCGCGAGCTTATTACTTCGGCCCACGCGAATACGAAACGATCCCGCTCTTCGCCTCCATTACCGACACGCCTCACGTCCATTAGTCATTTTTTCCACCTGTGGAAAATTCGTCCTAGACTGTGCCTGATAAAAGGACGGCAAAGTGGACTGAGCAACTAATGAAACAGAAACCAGGCGGATCTTACGATGCGGCCGACAACTCCAAACCTCGCCGAAACTTTAGATTTCGCCGAGCACGCAAAAAACGATGCCAGCAGAACTGCGCACCTGGCATCGCATTTTTTATCGACGAAGTTGATCGGTTTCCACAGCATCGCATAGCTGGCTCTGGGAGGTTCGGTGGGCGGTAATCTCGTCCGACCGATGCCGGGCGGGGAGATCTAAAGTACGACGCGGGTCGCGGGTTAAATTTGGAGAACCAGTTTCCCGAAAGTCTTATTCGATTCGAGGTATTCGTGAGCTTCTCGGACGTCAGCCATACCGAAGACTCGATCGACGACTGGGGTGATATCTCCCGATCCGATGTCGGGCATCGAATGCTCGACGAAGGCCCGTGTCGCCTCGGCCTTTTCTTCAATGGAACGGCCGCGTAGCATGGTGCCGATTATCCGGGCCCTTTTTTGAAG
>JBEBGW010000075.1:0-15063 GCA_040081025.1 Pyrinomonadaceae bacterium
ACTTTGTTCGACTTTACTTGCGATTCGGCGGATTAGTCGCCCCGGCCAAAGAGCCAACTGGGAGATCATAAAAATGAAAAACAATAGCCCTAAAAAGAAACTTGTTACCTCTTTCTTGTCGATCACAATGATGTTCGGAGCATTTGCGCAAGCCTCAGCGCAGGACTGCACGAACCCGAACTGGGAGGTTGTTGCGTCCGGACTGACCAATCCGAGAAATGTGCATTTTGGTCCGGACGGGTTGCTCTATGTCGCGGAGGCGGGAATCGGCGGTGACCTCGAACCTACCTGCGAACCGGCCGACAATATGTTCCAACCATACCGCGGCGGATATTCGGCAAGGATCTCTAAGATAATGCCTGACGGCACTCGGCAGACCGTCGCGGATGGATTACCCGGCTTCCTGGACGGCTTCGGAGATGGCCTAGGCGTTTCTGATCTAGCCTGGATGGACGGCAAGATGTACGCCCTGATCGAGGGCGGCGGCTGCACGCGGGGGCTGCCGAACGACCCGGCAGGGGTTGTTCGTATCAACCCGGATGGCTCGTACACATACGTCGCAGATATCACGGCGTTCATCCGCGCCAACCCGGTCGCGATCGAACCTGAATGCGGAGTGTTCGGCGACTGTGAGCCCGACGGCGTGCCTCATTCAATGATCGTTCACGGCGACAAGTTGCTCGTCGTGGAAACCAATCACAACAGCGTCCTCAAAGTCGATCCTTTGTCGGGGACGGTTACACGTGTTCTCGATCTTTCGGTGCAGGACCCGGCCCCGATAATTCTTGGCCGCAAGGGAAATAACTTCTTCCTCGCCGGATTCGACGGTTTGATCCAAACCTTTAGCGATACATTCGGTCCGGTCACGACTTTCGACCAGGATTACAGCGCGATCGTTAATCTCCACATCCGAGGAAACGATATGTACGCCCTCGAAACGTTCGCGCCCGATACCCCGTGGACACCCGACACCGGCCGCGTGATCCACCGAGCCAATGACGGAACCCGAACCGTGATCGCGTGCGGCCTGAACTTCCCGATCGGAATGACCCGCCGCGGAAACGAACTCTTCGTCTCCACCGCCAGCCACGGCCAAGGCCCGGTGACCGGCGTCGGGAAGATAGTCCGCGTGCGGTTGTGATCGGCGAGTACCGAATGAAAACCGGAACGGCGGATGATCTTGATCGGCCGTTCCGGTGCTTTGGCATACTCATCAAAAGGGACGCCTCATCAGCTTGTCGGTTGGGACGTTCATCTGAAAGTCGTTGAGCGCTTCTCGAATCAGCCCCAGCCCGCCGCTACCAAAGCGGATGTCTTAGAACCTGATGGCTGATGTGCTAGAATTTCGACTACTCTCACGGCCCTGGCAAGATTCATTAAAATTTATGCGCAAGATCGGGTTGGTCATAGCAACGCTCGTACTCTCAGTTTCGTTCGCCGTTGGTCAAACCGCTCCCAGCGACGATAAGGCGAAGCTAACCGCAGCGAACGAGGCCTTGTCGAAAGCCTTTGCTGCGGGGAATCAGGCGTTCGGAGCAAAAGATTACGACGCGGCGATCCTCCACTACGACACGGCTCTCAAGATCTACGAACAGCCGCCGATCTTATCGAACAAGGCAACCGCTTTGAGTGCACGGGCGGTAGCCAGGTTCAACGCGGCCGTCAAGATGCCGGACGGCGCGGCGAAGACTACTGCTCTTGATACCGCGAGATACGATTGGAAACTCGCTGCAGAGGCGAGCGGCAAGGCGGTCTCGATCGCACGGCCGGCAAATGGAATTGGTCACACCTCGCTGCTTATCTTTCTAAAAACGCATGCCGACGTAATGCGATTTGTAGCGACAAAGGTTGACGTAGCCAGGGCCCAAGAAGCGGTTGCCGCATTCAATGAGTATTTCGGGCTCGAGAAAGACTCGGCGGCTCTGGACAAGGCCCGTCTTGACCAAGCAAATCTCTTGCTCCAGGTCGGGGAACATTCGGGAGCCGTACTTTACTTCGATACCGTTCTCACAAAGGCCCCTGCAAATATCGACGCAAACTTCGGGATGGCCTCGGCCACTTTCCTGATGCAGGACCCGACGTACTTCCAGCGGTCCGCAAACGCCGCCAAGAAGTTCCTGGATCTCGCCCCGCCGACCGATCCGCGACGCAAAGACGCCCAGGAAATCCTCGATTACTTGAAAAGCGAGGCTAATATCGTCCCTAAATAGGTACCGCTCAGCACGGAAAGCCGCATACTGCGTACAAATCGCTTTACGTTTAGCCAAAATTAGGGCTAAAATTCTTTTTCAGGATCCTGCAACTCTTTTTTGGAGGTAAGGCATCATAGCGGCGGATAGGTATATCAATTCCGGGACAGATCTTGTAGGAGTGACTATGGACTCTGCCGCAGTGGTTGTTGAAAGGGACATCGCTTTGGGGTTTGGAGAGGCCGTCGAACTGCCGTTGGTGCAGGCTCGAACGGCTGTTTCTGTTGATGACGGCAAGATCCACCTCGACACGTCTGACATCGAGCTTTGCAAGATGGCGGCGGATGGCAGTTTGGCTGCGTTCGAAGTCATCTATCAGCGATATCACCGCCGAACCTTCAGCCTCACGCTCCGGATGACCGGGAGCCAGACCGAGGCCGAAGACCTTACCCAGGAAGTTTTCATCCAGCTTTTCCGCAAGATCGGCAGTTTTCGCGGCGATTCGGCGTTTTCGACGTGGCTGCACCGCCTGACCGTAAATCAGGTGCTGATGCACTTCCGCAAGCGCTCGTTCAAGAACGAAAAGACCACGGAAGAAGGCGAAATGCCCGAACAGGCCGTGACCGGTTCGGCAAACCCGAACAAGATGGCCGTCGTCGACCGCATCGCGCTTAAAAACGCGATCGCGGAATTGCCCCGCGGATACAAGAACGTGTTCGTACTCCATGACGTCGAGGGCTTCGAACACGAAGAAGTAGCCCGGATGCTGGGCATCTCGGTTGGCACTTCGAAATCACAGCTCCACAAGGCCCGCCTAAAGCTGCGCGGCCTGCTTATCAAGCAAAAAGAAGAAACAAGCTAACACCCCGTAAGGGCAACCCTTTGACCGTTAAATCATCTATTACTATTGATAACGGTCAAGGCGGTTGAGCAGAAACTGTTCAGGGGAACGGTTTAGGGATTTTTGCGAGTGATGAACTGCGACGGATGTCAGGAAAATTTGAGCATGTTTCTGGACGGCGAGCTTGAGGAAACTCTGGCAGCCAACCTCCGGACGCATCTTTCGATGTGTGCGGATTGTGCCAAGCTCTGCGAAGATTTCGCCTCTATACTCGACAACTGCAAACTTGAAGAACTCGCCGACGAAATTCCCGCTCTCAACACGAACGCACTCTGGTGCCGCATCAGCAACACGCTCGAGTCCGAGATCAAGCCAGAACCGCAGGTCGACGCTCCGCCCGCACCGCGAGGGTTCTTTGCACGCGTCTGGAATCTTTCGTTCTCGCAGGCCGCGGCCGGCGTACTCGCCGTCGCACTGATCAGCTCGCTGCTGACGGTCGTCGGCATTCGCAACTACTTCCAGCCGACCGGCGAAGATTTTACATCGCGTTCGGGCGAATCGCAGACGACGTTCGAAAAACTTTTAAGCAAGGTAGGACTCACCGACACTCCGCATGCCGCACGCCAAAAACGGCTGCAGGAACAGCAAGCCACGATCGACTATTGGAACCAGCGCGTGCAGGCTCGGCGTGCGATGTGGGATGATAATCTGAGACGCGGGTTTGACAGGAACCTGCAGGCGATCGACCAGGCAGTCTTCGAATATCAACAGACGCTCGAGCAAAATCCGGAGGACGAACTTTCGGGTGAGATGCTCGATTCTGTAATGAACGAGAAGATGAACCTGCTTCGCGAATTCTCGGAACTTTAGTCGCCCCTTTGTTGGAGAAATGATCCGCAGTTTGGATATTTGGAACGGCCTCGCTCGAGGTTGGAGACGTGCAGCAGTGCTGGCCGCTTGCGTTGGCGTGGCCTGCGCGTTGTTTCCTATTGACGCCTTCGCTCAACGCCGATTCACCCGCACCTACCCGGCCACACAGAACGTACGCCTTCAGCTTTTGAATCGGACCGGCACGGTCACCGTCGAAGGTTGGAACCGCAACGAAGTAAGCATCTCCGCATATCTCGAAGCCCCTGCCGCCAACATCGAACCGCAATCCTTGAGCGGCACGATCTACATCAATCTGGTCAAAGACAATCAGGGACGCGGCGAGGTCGGGAACGTTAATTTCACGATCCGTGTTCCGTTCACGTCGTCGGTCGATATCGAAACGAAGATGGGTAACCTCAACGTCTCGAACGTCCGCGGCGGACTGGTTCGGGCGCACATCACCACCGAGGGCGACATCACGCTGACCAACATCGGCGCCGGAGCTGTATCGGCGCAGAACGGCATCGGCGATATTTTCTACGACGGCACGATCCAGTCGGGCGGCGGCTACCGGTTCTTCTCGATCAGCGGGACGATCAGCCTCCGCATCCCGCCGGGTTCGTCCTTCAAACTGCTCGCGACGGCTCCGTCGACCCGCAATATCTCGCTTGGAACGTTCTCGGACAATATGCGGTACACCTGGGATGGCCGTCGAGTGGTCGGCACCGCCGGCGATGGAGCTGCTACCCTGAGTGCCACCAACCAACGCGGAAACATCCAGTTCATCCGTCGCTAGTCTTCACTTCCTCTTTCTCTTTTTCTGTGGTTTCTGTGTTTTTTGTGGTTAGTTCTTCCGGTCGTCTTATTCTTCTTGTTCATCTTGTTCTGTGGTTAAGACTTTCATGACCTCTGAACGAGACAAATTGAAGGAGGAGTTCTAACCACAGAACAAGAAGAAAAAGAGGAACAAGAACGAAAGAAGATCCGGGAATCGGAAGCCGCCGAAACGCCCAATAGCTGACACGTTCCAAAAATTGTTGTTTTCCTTATCCACGAAGTGCTAGCATTGACGTAGCAGTCCTGCCTGCCATCCTTCAGTTTTCCGAATCATTCCAAATGAAAAAGCTAAACCTTCTGATCATCGCCATCCTGCTTCTCACGTTCTCGGCTTCTGCTCAGCTAAAACGCTCGACGATCAAAACCGACAAGCTCGACTTCGGGTCCGGCGGGACGATCTCTATCCAGGGAGCGCCGAAGGGGTCGATCACGGTCGAGGGCTGGTCGAAGAACGAGGTTGAGATCTCGGCAGAGATCATCGTCGAGGCAGCGACCGACGCCGATCTCGAGAAGCTCTCGAAGGTGACCGGGTTTCAACTAGACGAATCGACGGGACGCGTCGGCATCATCAGCCTCGGGACGCATGACAAAAAGTATGTGAAGACGATCGATAAGAAATTTCCGAAGGAGCTGATGGGCAACGCATATCGCATCGATTATGTGCTCAAGGTGCCGCGATATTCCGACGTGCAGATCGACGGCGGTGTCGGCGACCTGAAGGTTTCGAATGTCGAAGGAGCGCTCAAGATCAACTATCTCGAAACCAACGCGAAGCTCGATCTCGTCGGCGGCGGCGTGCTGGCGGTGTTCGGCAAGGGCGAAGTGGATATCTCCATCCCGACCCGAAGCTGGCGCGGACGTTTCGCCGATGTTCAGCTCGCAACCGGCACGATGTCCTTAAATCTTCCGACCGGCCTCAACGCCGAGTTCGACGCGACAATTCTAAAAACCGGAAAGATCGAGAACGGCTTCGAAGGCTTCAAGCCACGCGTCAGAAAAGTTGAATTCACCGAAAAATCCATCGCGGCCAAAGCCGGCGCCGGCGGCATCCCGCTCAAGTTCTCGGTCGGCGACGGCACCATGAAGATCACCACTTTCGGCAAACCAGTGTCAGTAGCCCGCACGTAAGTAAGGGCTCCGTTTGCCGCCCAATAACTCAACCCGTCCGAAACCAGTGTTGATCCCTAAAGAGGCTGTCTGAAAAGGCGGCCTCTTTTGTTTGTGTTAGTTTTCTTTTGATCTGTTTCGTGTATTTCGTGGAAAACTCCTGGGAAAACTGTCCACGAAATACACGAAAGAAGAAAGCAGGACACGAAGAAGATGTGAAAAAGCCATCGGGCGATTTATCAGTCAGCCTTCCTGACCGACTCACGCATTCCGAGCAATAACTATCACGTTATCAACATCCCGACCGACCGATACTCCTTCTTCGCAAGCATCGAAACCGCGATCGACACTGCATCGACCTGATCGTCGTGTTTTCCATGCGGGAACCGGCAGATCTCATCGACGAACTCGTCGATCCACGGACCTCGCACCAGAAACAACTTCCCGGCTTCCGCCAAATTCAGCCACGCCAGCGCACGCGTCAGCTTGTCCGTCGCGACCTTGATCTCTTTAAAGGCATAAGCACGATTTGCTCCGTCCCGCCGCAGGTCCTGGATCAACGCCTTTCCGTGCAAAGCTGCCTCGACTCCGTGCTCGGTGTTTCGCTCGGCCTTCATTCGCTCAATGATGTAACGCCGCTGCTCGGGATATTCGATCCGCTTGCGAAAGCCGTCCGCGATATAAAGATTCTCTTGCTTGTCGTAAGCACACCGAAAACTCGCGGTGTAATCGGCCGAGGTCTTCAGCGAGATCGCAAGGTCGTAACCGCGCTTCCAACGCAGATTCGGCGGGGCCTCATCCACGATCTGCCGAAACCATTCGCGCTTAAATTTAACCCCCTTCGACGGAACCGGATCCTGCTGATACAACGCCGCGAACGAATACGACCCGAGCTTCTTCCGAGTCCTCTCCAGTGCCTTCTCATCATATCTCTCCGGACACAACGCCGCCCCCGGCCTCCGCCCGATCGGATCCACTATCCCTACTGGACCGCGGGCGTCCCCGCCTGCAACGCCGTTTGCGGCGTCGGCGATCGCCGCTCTTCCACCATCTGTTACGTCGAAGCTGTCGGCATTGTCCACAGTCAATTGTCCGCTGTCCATTGCTTCCGCAATCGCAGGAAGTCGCACCACGTCCCATTGCTCCCCGCCGTCCTCAGCCTCTCTTAACAATCTCCCGGCAAGGTCGTCTTCGTGCCAGCGCGTCTGGATCAAGATGATCGACGCGTTCGGTTCGAGCCGCGTGTAAACGTCGTCGTTGAACCAATCCCATACGCGGTCGCGATACGTCTCGCTCTCCGCATCCGCACGATTTCTAACCGGATCGTCTATCACCACCAGGCCCGCACCGAACCCAGCGATGCCCGCCCCGACACCGACCGCCCTCACCGTTCCGCCGCCGCCCGTCTCCCATTCCGCGGCCGCCGCAGTCCGACGCGTGCTCGCCTCGTTCGTGATGATGACAGGGAACTCGGGCTTGCCGCTTCGATTATTCGTGCGTGATGCGAGGTCCTGATGTATCCGCTGGATCCGACGCGAAAACTTGTTCGCCAGCCGCTGGTTATAGCTGCCTATGATCACGTTTAGCGTCGGCTCCCTCAGCAGCCTCCACGCCGTATACCTGATCGTCACCGTCTCACTCTTCCCATGCCGCGGCGGCATAAATATCATCAGCCGCCTACATTGTCCCGATGTCACCCTCGCGAGCTGCATATACAGATAGCGTTGATACTTCCAGCCCCAGTTCCATTCCGGAAACACCGTCCGCAGCCATCGAGGAAAAGTATCCCGAAAGTGTACTGTCGCCGGTTTTGCCCGCCTGAGGTTCCGCTTCGGCCGCGACCTTTTCACCTGATCGATCCATCCGAACAGCTCCGGCCAAGCCTCGCGCCGGATCGATCCGTCGCTTCGCTTCGTTGAATGCAAAAGCCCGCGATTGAATCGCTTCCACCCAAGCTCGTGCATCTTCTGCTCGATCTGCCTATGTTGTTTTCCGTTGTGCCACAAATAAACAACCCTCGCCGCCGCAACCATCTCATCGAACCACGCCGAATCGAACGCCAGTTTTACGTCCCTTCCTTCTCGTCGTTTCTGTTCTTGTTCTTCTTGTTCTGTGGTTTCCATTTTCTGTGGTTCTTTCCTTCTCGCCAATAGGTCTCTTTATGACTTCGGAATTCTCACTTCTCTCATCTACGAAGCCGTCTCGCCGTCTTCAGGTCCAGTACCATGATCCCGTCGGCTTCGATACTCACATCCTGAAACTCGATCGTCGCCTCCGGTTTGACGCCGTAGTATCTGCAGAAAGACATTGCGCGAATATACCCGAACGGCCCCTCGGATCGCCGCACGACCTCGAACGTCTTCTCCCCGGCCGGGACCGCCTTCACGCCAATTCGGCTTCCCCCAACGTCGAAGAACAATTTCACCGCCTTAGGGCGTTCCAGCGCCGCGAATGCCCGCATGCTGAGATGGATCTCACAGCCAATGTTCATCGTTACCCTCATCTGCTTATAACGTTCCCTATGCTCGCCGCCCTTGAATTCCTGCCAATCTGTCATCATAATAAACGTGCCTCCATAAGCAACAAACGGACGATACCAAAGATGCAACGGTATGTCAAGAAAGAATTCAGCGAAGCTCGAAATTGTCGTGTAGTGCCTTTAGAATGGATGTGACCGCGAACGCATATCAATGTACACGATCGAATACCAACCAACTTCTGAATACTTACGAGCTGATGTAAAGGGTGACCTGGCCGCTCCTCAGATACGCGTCGACGCGTGGAGCGAGATCATTCGACGTTGCCGTGGAGACGCGGTTACGCATCTCCTGGTGGTTCAGGACAGCCCCGGCAACGGCACCGAGACTAACGCATTCGTCTCTTCAGATGGAATTGTTGGGCTTGGACTAAAGGGCATCAAGATCGCATATGTCGACATCGACCCCGCGAATCACGAAGTCAACAAATTTGGCGAAATGGTAGCCTCGAACCGCGGCGCCGAAGCCAGAGTCTTCTATCAGGAAGAACCGGCACTCGCCTGGCTCCTGTCGAAGGACTCGATATGATTCTGCCTTAAGCTAGTTTAGACGATCCAGCCTGTAGGGGCAGCAAGTGTCATCGCGGGCGGCGAGTCGGTGTTGAGGCGAACGATCGTAGTCGCCCGCCGCATCCAACGGTGGGTCGGAGGCCGAAAACAGCCCCCGGTCGCATGCTCATACCCACTTGAGAAGCCTGCTACTTAGCCAACACAACAAGCGGTTTTCCTTTTTCCACGATGTAGGTGGCAAGTTCCGAGGCCTTACTTTTGCCGACGTTCTTCGCTGCGTGGACCGTGCCAGCCGGAATGTACAAGGCCTCGCCTGCCTCGAGAGTAACCGGCGGTTTACCGTCGATCTGATACTCCAGCGAGCCCTCAAGGACGTACGCGATCTCCTCGCCCGGATGCGAATGTCGACCAAAAGAAGCTCCGGTGTCGAAATCAACACGAACCTGAATTGTCTCGCGTCCGGGCGCGCTTATGTCGTTACGGATCAAGTCGGTACGTTTTATTCCGGTTTGCTGTGCATAGGCCACATGCATCGAAAGAACGATCCCGATCCCGATCAGTGCTACCACGAGTATTACTTTGGTTTTCATTCGGAACTCCTGGAACTTCGTCACTACCTCATCGAAGAGACTTGAATGCAGAGCGGATTTCGTTCGTGAACAGCTCCGGCTCTTCCCAAGCAGCGAAATGCCCGCCCTTTTCGACTTCGTTAAAGTAGGCGAGGCCGGGATAAACTGCTTCGACCCAGCTCTGCGGAGAAGCCCAGATCTCACCGGGAAACGTCGTGAAGCCGACCGGAACCGAGACCGGAGGAGGGGGCTGGCCGCTGGCAAGCGCCGCTGCCAATGCTCGCGCATCCTCCCAGTACGACCGGGCCGCTGAAGCACCAGTGCCGGTCAGCCAATACATCGTGATGTTGTCGATGATCGTGTCCCTAGTGAGCCGCCCCGATGGCTCCCCGTCGACAAACGCGCGGGTGATCTTGTAGTAGCTGTCAGTGTCGTGATCAAGCAACCAAGCCGCCAACGCTATGGGCGAATCCAGCAGTGCGTAGCCAATTGTCTGCGGCCGCGTGGCCATCTCGAGGAAGTAGGCGAAGCCGTCCTGCTTGAACTTGTTGACGGCCGCGTGTGCCATACGTTCCTTTTCCGATTCGTTCGGGAGATGGTCTCCGATCGCGAGTACCGCAGTGAGCAGATTCAGGTGATAGCCAGCCAATCCTTTTACCCCCTGACGGCCCATGAGGTCGGTGACGAGCGCTCCCACATCACCACCTTGAGCGACATAGCGGGTGTACCCGAGACGCCCCATTAGTTCCGCCCAGGCTCGTCCCGTGCGTGCAGCGTCCCAGCCGAGTTCGAGCGACTCACTGGAAAACCCGTACCCGGGAAGAGACGGCAGCACGAGATCGAATGCGTCCTCCGCGGTACCACCAAAAGCGGTCGGGTCTGTCAGCGGGCCGATCGTCTCCAACAGTTCAATGACCGAGCCGGGCCAGCCATGCGTCATGATCAGCGGCAGAGCGTCTTCGTGCTGCGATCTGACGTGAATAAAGTGGATCTCGACGCCGTCGATCTCGGTCTTGAATTGCGGAAGCGCATTCAGTTGAGTCTCGATCCGAGAAAAGTCATAGTCGGTCGTCCAATATTTGCCGAGTGCCTGCAATGTCGCTAGCTGCACGCCCTGTGATCGATCCGAGACAAGCTCTCTCGTGGGCCAGCGAGTCGCGGCTAGACGCTGGCGTAGATCTTCGACGGCGGATGCCGGGATCTCGGCTCGGAACTCGCGGACCTCGCCGCCAATTTGTGTTGCACTGCTTTGAGTCATGATCTTCTCCTTTTCATTTGGTTCCTAACTATTGCGGATGGTGTACTGCATCGAGATCGTCACCACGCGCGGTGTTCTTAGCGCGTTTGTCCGAAGCGGGTCTTTTTTCCGGTCGACCTTCACCGCTCACGGCCTTCGGTATGTTGAAGGTCACTTCTGCCTTGTCCAGCGGCTGATGATTTGCGTTGACAAGTTCGATCGTCACTTTGTGCGGCCCCGGTGCAAGGCCCATCAGGATGATCGGGTTTCCACTCGCCTCTGCCCACACCCATGAGGCATCATCTACCCTGACGTGCAAATGGCCGACGCGGGGCGTGACCGCAAGTGCCTTTGCTCCGAAAACGGGCACGATGTGCAGATTCTCCGAGCAATACTGAATTACGGCGACGCCCCTCGCGAGCGGTGCCGCCAGTGGTGCATCGACGAAAAGTTTCGGCGGAGGTTCGGTCTCCACCGGAATTACTTCAGGTCGACATTTGGTGTTGGTCGTCTGAGCGACGGCTGCAGCCGTACAGAGTGTCAATATTGCGACGACGCGGATCGATCGCTTTGTTAGGCCCATGCCCCAAACATCTGCCATTGTTCCTTCTCCCTCTTGATCTCTTGATCGGACTAGACCTTCGAGACGCTTTTTATCTGCATCAGGAATTCGGGGTCAAGAACGCACCGCGTACTGATACGCGGTGCGTCGAGACTAGAAAATTGCTCAAGTTAACGCAGCGTTTTGAATGCCGTGCGTAGTTCTGAGGTCATCAGCTCGGGCTGTTCCCACGCGGCGAAGTGTCCGCCTTTGGGTAGTTTGTTGTAATGGAAAAGCTTTGGATACGCTGCCTCGGCCCAGCTCCGCGGCGCCTCATAGAGTTCATCAGGGAAAACGCTCACGGCGGTCGGTATCTTGACGCCTTTTTGGTCAAAGAAGCCGAATTTATTTTCGCGATAAAGACGACCGGAAGAAACCCCGGTGTTCGTTAGCCAATACAGCGTGATGTTGTCGAGGATGTCATCCCGAGTAAGGCCCTCGGACTTCCCGGCAAAAACGCGTGAGATCAACGCCAAGCTCGTCGCA
This sequence comes from Pyrinomonadaceae bacterium, assembly GCA_040081025.1. GTDB lineage: Bacteria > Acidobacteriota > Blastocatellia > Pyrinomonadales > Pyrinomonadaceae > OLB17. The sequence goes on from JBEBGW010000075.1 coordinate 11,784, forward strand.
TCATGATCGAGTATCCAGGCTGCGAGACCGATGGGTGAGTCCGCAATTCCGTACAGCGCCTGCGGATGCGTGCCCATCTCATAGGCGTAGAACACATCCGTCGCGAAAAATTCTCTCAGTTTCTCGTAGAGGCGTGTTTCCTCCTCATCAAGACCTGCCGGCGCCGGGGCTCCGGACTGGACTGCCGCAGCGACGTCGGAGCGAACCGCCCCGGGGAAGTTGGTGTGAATGGCGATCAATCCCGCGGGCTCCTGTGCTCCCATCAGGTCAGTGATCTGTCCGCCCCAGTCCCCACCGGTCGCGACGTATCGCTCGTACCCGAGGCGCTTCATTACCTCGGCATTGGCTTGTGCGATGTGATCTGGACCCCAACCCGGTTCGGTTGGCTTTCCTGAAAATCCGTATCCCGGCATCGAAGGGATGACGACGTCGAAGGCATCCGATTCAGTTCCGCCGTATGCTGTGGGATCCGTCAGGGGACAGATCAACTTCAGTTGCTCGACGATCGACCCAGGCCAGCCGTGCGTGATGATGATCGGTAAAGCATTCTCGTGCTTCGAGCGAAGGTGAATGAAATGGATATCGAGCCCGTCGATCTCGGTAATAAAATGCGGCAGAGCTTTGAGCGTCGCTTCGCACCGGCTCCAGTCATAGTCCGTCGCCCAATATTTGGCGAGGGCCTTCATTGTCGCGAGTTGCGGACCCTGCGAAATATCGTCGACGGTCTCCTTCTCGGGCCAGCGGGTAGCCTCGATCCGTCGGCGGAGGTCTGCTAGTTCGCCCGCCGGAAAGCTGATCTGAAACGGCCGGATCGAGGGGTCGGCCGCTTTCTGCGTTTCTGTAGCTAATGCCATTTTGGTCTCCTTTCTTCGGTTGGCCGAAGCGAATCCACAAGCGGCGCTCCGGTAGTGCGTGAGGAAGGTGTGCGAGGGGATTTGTGCGAGGAAGTCGCATAAACTCCAATGCGCATTCTGATCGTTCTTCCGTTTGAAGTCCGAGTCCGGGGTGGGCAAAACTACCTGCTTGGGGGCACGGTTGTAAGAGACTAAGGCAGTGAGTTTATGACATCGATGACGATTAGTAAATAGAAATGTGATGTAGGTCACATTGAGGGCGGCCGCAGTCCCCGCATGATCGCGGCGTGAGTATTCAAAAACCCATCGGCCGTTTCGCGGCTGGGTTCGAGCGACCAGTTATCGCGTTCGAAGGTGCCGCCGAGGACGATGCCGTCGGAGCGGGGGAACATATATCCGGGGCCGAGGTAGCAGTAATCGATCTCTGGCTGCGGCAGCAGGATCTCGAGCTGGCCCCGGACGGGGATCAGCTTTTGATCATTGAACAATGCTCGTGCTCCGAGACCGGTGCAGTTGAAGATCACCGGCTCTGGCAGACGCATTACCTCTTCGCGGCTGCGAAGCTCCTTTACCACCAGCTTGCCGCCCGCACTGTAAAAATCGCGAAGTAGCTTGGCGAGATATACCTGAGGTTCGATCAGCATCGTGCTGTACTGACGCACGGCGGGGAAGCCGAAATACGTCGCCGGGTCACGGTGTATCGCCATGTTCGGATACAGGTCGTTCCCGCCCGGAAGCTCGCTGCCGACGCTTGACTCGGCCCGATAGAGATTGAACGTGTCGATCCACCGCACGCCGTATTCCTCGCCGACCAGCAGCTGAAACGCACGATTCGCGACGCGAGATGACTTGCGATAGCTGTCGACGAACTGAGCACTCGCCGCATCATCGTCGAAGACCGACGTCGGCGACCAGAATCCGCCGGCGATGTTGGAGGTCGTGTCCGGCGGCAGGTCCTTCGAATAGATCGTCACCGTGCCCGGCCCGTCCTGAAACCTTCGCTGCAGCATCAGCGCCGTCGTCAACCCGATCACACCGCAGCCGATCACCGCATACTTGCGCTGAGCCGCACGTCCCCGGACGACGGGTGCCTGATATCCCCGTGCAAGTTCGACCGCTTCAACCGCCGTTCCCCACGAAAGCGTGATCCCCGCTCCGCCATGTCCGTAATGGTGGATCAGCAGCTTACTGCCGGCCTTCTCACCACGGACGACATAACCTTCATTCCGATACGGCCGCAACCCAACGACCTCGCGAATGATCCGCTCCCGCGCCACCTTCACCTGAGCGAACTTCCGTCCCACCGTCTGAGCCGCTAGCCGCCGGTCCATCCCCGCCGCCAGCCCAACAAACGCCGCCGCCGCCGAAGTCCGTAAGAAATCACGCCGATCCAGGTTCATCGATACGAGTATAAACCGATTCGTACAGGCTTCCGAGACCGCGACCGGCAATGCTGGAGCGCAAAGGTCAACTCGACGAGAGAAAAATGCGATGCTGGGTGCGCAGTTCTGTTGGCATTGTTTCGGGGAACGTTGGACGGTTTGGCAATGTGGGAGGTTCGGAAAGTGCGACGCTCACCGCCCAGCCGGACGAAGCCGGGAGCTCGAATTGTGTTGGACTTTTCGGCGGGTCCTTTGAGAAGATATGCGAATATCTTATAGCTCGATAATTCTCGCTTAATGATCGCTCCAAACCTGATCGGTTTCGACAAGCTGCCGCAGACGATCCCACACTTCTGCATAGAGTCGTTTCGCCGCAACAACAAGCGCGACGCTCTGGCGTTTAAAGTCGATGACGTCTGGCAGTATCTTTCCGGTCCCGAGGTTATTGAAAAGATCCGACGAATCGCGATCGGGCTCTCGCAGCTCGGCGTTAAAGCCGGCGACCGCATAGCCATCATTTCAGAGAACCGCCCCGAATGGTCCCTTACAGATCTGGCCATCCTGTCGCTAAAGGCTGTAAATGTACCCATTTACACGACCCAGGCCGTCGAGCAGATCAGGTACATCCTCGAAGACTCCGGTGCGAAAATGCTCTTCGTCTCCGGTAAGAAACTCCTCAAGCACGCCGAGGCCGCGATCCAGAGCGTAGAAAGAATTGAGCGGCTGATTTTTTTCGATGACGACGCAAAACCCGAAGGTGACAACCGTTCGCTGACGCTTTCCGAGATCGAGCAGCAGGGGATCGATGCGGGCGATAGCGTCGATTTTGAAGGACTTCTGGCCGAGCTAAAGGCCGATGATCTCGCCACGATCATCTATACATCTGGAACGACCGGCGAACCCAAGGGCGTCATGCTAACGCATAAAAACGTCCTGACAAATTGCGAATCCGTCGCGCAGGTATTCCCACACGAAACAGGCGACGGGTTCATGGGCGCCTTGCCGTTCTTCCACTCCTTCGGATTCATGGGCACGCTATGGCTC
>JBEBGW010000393.1:0-4001 GCA_040081025.1 Pyrinomonadaceae bacterium
GAAGGTCGGAGCCGATCTGCTCTCGGAAACCCTTCGGAGTTTCGGTTCGATAAAACCGCGAATACAAGATCATTCGGCATCAACACTCGCACCAATAATGAAAAAGGAAGATGGAAGGTTCGATTGGACCTTTCCGGCCGATCGGATCACTAGAATGGTCCGTGGCTTTCAGCCTTTCCCGACCACGTACACTTTGTATGATGGAAAGAAATTGACGATCTGGAATGCAGATTCCCGAACGGATAATTCCGGTCGCGATTCTGGAGAAGTCGTCGCAACAGGAGACGAACTGGAAATTGCGTGCGGCGAGGGAACTTCACTAACGATTTCGGAGCTTCAGTTAGAAGGGAAGAAGAGGATGTCGGCTCGTGATTTTCTGAACGGAGTAAAGCTCAAACTTGGTGACCGTCTACGCTAAAACTATTCTTCAAGCAGCCAGCTTTCGGCCGCTTCTTCGGTGTCGAAAGCCTTAAGTGAAAACCCACGGTTTTCACCAACAAGGATTCCGAAATTATTCAAACTTGCGTGTTCGGCATGAAGGTCAACGAAGGCGAGCCTGACATCCTTCACAGGTAGATCTGCGAGGCTGGTTACAAGCTGATGGACCTCGGCAATAGTGATCATTTCAGGTATATCCTCGATCACCAGTACACGCTTTAGCCCGGATTGGAGCGCCTGTTGAGCGATCTCCGTCCAGTAAGCGGTTGCGATCTCGAGGGTACCTCTCTCACCCTTGACCAGGGCGAACAGATAACGTCCGCGGTCTTCAAAACTCAGTGAATATTTCTTTCCGATCTCTGTGCTGCTCACATTCATGCTAAACCCCTAAGTATAACGAGTCGTTACATAAAATCCAAATATCAAAAGAGATATTTATACGTCTCATGATCGACTTATCGGTGACAGGTGAGGCAGAACATTGTCCAATCGAGATATACTATACCAATGCAGCCGGTGCTTATGTATAAAATTGCGGCATTCTACAAGTTTTTGGACTTGACCGATAAGGATCTGCTCGCTTTGCGCGACGACATTAGAAATACGATGAAAGAACGCGGCATCGTCGGGACGGTGATCCTCGCCGGTGAGGGTCTCAATTCGACGATCTGCGGCCGTAAGGGTGACATTGATGGATTTGTGATCGAGCTTTCTAACCTGCTCTCCTCCGATATCGAGCCTAAGTACTCTTACAGTGACACCGCGCCGTTCCGGAAGATCGACGTTAAGGTGAAACCCGAGATCGTCACGCTAAAAAAGGATGTCGATATCGATCTCGGGCATGGAACCCAAGTCTCGCCGAACGAATGGAACGAGATAATTTCAGACCCCGACGTCCTGGTTCTTGACACGCGAAATGATTATGAATACAAGACCGGCACGTTCGAACGGGCGATAAATCCGGGAACCGAAAAGTTCAGCGAACTACCCGATTATGTTGTTGAGAACCTCGATCCGGAAAAGCACAAGAAGGTTGCAATGTTTTGCACCGGCGGGATTCGGTGCGAAAAATTCGCTCCTTACATGCGTTCGCTTGGTTTTGAAAAGGTATATCAACTTGAGGGTGGGATCTTGAAATATCTCGAAGAGGTTCCGGCGAGTGAACAGCGTTGGCGTGGCGAATGCTACGTTTTCGACACCCGCGTGACGGTCGACAATTCTCTTAACCCCGGCAATTCGTCGGATATCTCGCAAGGCGAATAATGCCCATTTCCCCGGCACGAATTGCTGCCTACGAAATTCTCATTAGGGTCGAACGCGATCGTGCATATTCTTCGGCCCTCCTTCCAAGATACGAATCTGAGCTGGGCGAAAAGGATGCTGGTCTATGTCATCAGATCGTGCTCGGCATTCTCCGCCGCAAGCTTTACCTGGACGAGCGCATCCGTGAACACGCAGGCGCCAAGAAGATCGACATCGAAGTTTTGACCGCCCTCCGTATCGGCGCCTACCAGCTTCTCGAACTCGACCGTATTCCGGATCATTCTGCCGTAAACGACAGCGTCGGCCTCGTCCAACGCGCGCGGAAGGTCTCAGCAAAAGGCTTTGTGAATGCGATCCTGCGCCGCATAGCCAGCGAACCGACTGCTCTTGAAATGGGTGATGACCTTGATGCTCTTTCGATCAAACTTTCGCATCCCAAATGGCTGCTTGAAGGATGGATTCGGCAGTTCGGGCATGAACGTGCGATCTCTATCGCCGGCGCGAATAACCTACCGTCTCGAATCGCGTATCGACCAACAGGTAAGGAACTGAGTTTAGATATCGAAGGCTATCCTTCCGATATCGTTGACGGTGCACTAACTGTTTCGAGCCTCACGGGTGGTCTCCGCGAGTTAGCGGAGCAAGGCAAAATCTATTTTCAGGATGAGGCGTCGCAGCTCGTTGCGAACCTGGTCGCAGTTCCCGAAGGTGGTCGATTTCTTGACGTTTGTGCGTCGCCGGGTGGAAAGACTTCGCTGATCGCCCTGAAAAACCGAACCGCCACGATCGTAGCCGGGGATATTTACCACCCGAGAGTCGAGTTTTTGCGATCGAACTGCATACGGCAGGGCATTTATACTGTGCAGGTTGCTCAATACGACGCCGTCGTTTCGCTGCCATTCGCGAAGGACTCGTTCGACACGATCCTTGTCGACGCACCGTGCTCCGGAACCGGGACGATCGGCAGCAATCCAGAGATCCGATATTCTTTGCGTCCGGAGGATATCGAGGAGTTATCGCGCAAACAACTGTCCATCCTTTTAAGTGCATCAAAGTTGGTGAAGCCTGGCGGTCGATTTTATTACTCGACCTGCTCGCTGGAACGCGAGGAAAACCAAGAGGTAGTAGCCGCTTTTCTCACTCATGCGAAGGACTTCACGGTTGCACCGACGAATGGGAACCTGCGGTTCGTAACGGAGGAAGGGTTTGGTCGAACGTTCCCTGATCGCGACGGCACGGACGGGTTCTTCTTCGCAACTCTCGTCCGCCGGTGACCGAGGCTCTGCGATTTCAATCCGCCGGGCAAAATGTTAGTATTTTTGAGAGGTTTTAAGGCTTGAGCGTTATATCAACAGGTCTGTCAGCGATCGGTAAGCTCGTGTTCGTTGCCGTGCTATTGGCCGTATTTTTGGCGGCAATGACTGGCGTCGTTTATATGTCGCTGAGCGGCGCTGAAGTTCAGGTTCCGAATATCACCGGAAAGGATTTCGTTGAGAGCGAGAAGGAACTTGCAGCCCTTGGCTTGCGGATCCGAAAGCGAGCGGATCGCGAAAGCACCGAAACGATCAACACTGTTATCGATCAGTTGCCGCGGGCCGGTGATACGGTCAAGTCGGGCCAATGGATATCGGTTGTCGTGAGCAAAGCCGGACTAACCCCGGACCAGGCTCCGCCGCCTTCGCTAAAGAAGGATGTGGATCAGGACGACTCCGACAAGATCGAAGAAATGATCTCGGACAAGCCGAAGAAAGCCAAGGCGAATACGAATACCAACGCCAAGAAGGCGGCGGACACGACTCGGGATACGATTGCCAATACTTCCACGTCGAACGATTCCAAGACTGATGCTGCCGATGATAAGAAAGACCCTGCGGGCGACAAAAAGGACGATAAATCCGACAAGAATGATAAGCCGGAAGTACCTAAGCCGCAGAATACGCCTGTTCAGGGCAAACCTTCGTCTCAGCGGCAGCCGTCGAATCGGCCGTAGTGGTACAACGATAACCAGATTTTGGGCAACAAAGTAAACGGAAATTTACGCTCTTTTGAAATAGCTCCATCGATCCTTTCGGCCGATTTCACGCGCCTTGCTGAGGCGATCAGTGATATCCGCGAAGGTGGTGCAACAGTGCTTCACGTCGATGTCATGGACGGCCATTTTGTGCCGAACATTACCATCGGCCTGCCGGTCGTCAAATCGCTGCGTGCAGCGACTGACATGACGATCGACACGCACTTGATGATTTCGGAACCGGGCAGGTACGCGGTCGAATTCGTTAAGGCTGGTGCCGATATGGTAT
>JBEBGW010000394.1:0-3986 GCA_040081025.1 Pyrinomonadaceae bacterium
GGTGGTGTCGACTCGGCGCCCGGTGAAACCGAGCAGCGCGGGCAGCAACGTGATCGAGGCGATCATCATCACGAACACACCGGTGGCACCCGCGACGGCGAGGCCGCGCACGAACGACAGGCCCATGATGAAGAGACCCAGCAGCGAGATCATCACGGTGATGCCGGCGAAAACCACCGACCGACCGCTGGTATCAACATCGATCTGCACGTCAAGATCTTGCGCTTGTGCCTGTGTAAAGATTTGTAAACACAAAAACAAGAGGAGCAATCTGGAGTATGATATTGATACGAATTTAGTCATTCGACGATCGTTGAAAGCAATAGCGAGGCAAGCAAATCGGCATGAGCCTGATCAAACTAGCAATTTACGCGATACTGTTTCTCCTGAGCCTGTTGTTTCTGGGACGCTTTTTCTTTTAGATGCGTCGGCTTTAGAATTCTCGATCTTTGTTGGATAATCAAACTTGGCGGTTCGATCTCTCGGGCCGCCTTTTCGTTTTTATGAATGACCTCGTAAAGATCAAGAGAGCACTTATAAGCCTATCGGACAAAACCGGAGCCGTCGAATTTGCAACTGAGTTGGTGAAACTTGGCGTCGAGATCATCTCGACCGGGGGAACGGCGAAAACGCTTCGCGACGCTGGTTTGACGGTCACCGATGTTTCGGCCGTCACCGGTTTCCCCGAGATGATGGACGGACGCGTGAAGACTCTTCACCCGAAGATCCACGGAGCGTTTCTCGCCCTTCGCGACAACGACGAGCATCTCGCCTCGATGAAAGAACACGAGATCGAACCGATCGATCTGGTCGTGATCAACCTTTATCCTTTCGAACAGACTGTCGCGAAAGACGGTGTTTCGCTGGAAGAAGCCGTCGAGAATATCGACATCGGTGGCCCGGCGATGATCCGCTCGGCGTCGAAGAATTGGCGAAGTGTCGCGGTGGTTACCGATTCGAGAGAATACAACAGGATCTTAGATGAATTGAAGTTGAACGACGGATCGATTTCGCTCAGAACACGCCAAACATTAGCGGCTGTAGCATTTGCGCTTACCGCGGCTTATGACGATGCCATATTCAGCTATCTCCATGAGCAAATTGCCGAGCGTTTCGATGCCTCAGGCGAACCCTCACAAGTTGAAGTTGTGCAGGAAGTAGTGACGTACTCCTATGATCCGCCACATTTCCCCGAACACCTTGGAATCGAAATCGAAAAGCTCGTCGATTTGCGCTACGGCGAAAATCCTCATCAGAAAGCCGCGCTCTACATAAATAGCTTGTGGGGAGGAGTAGCAAAAGCCGAACAGCTTCACGGCAAGGAGATGTCGTTCAACAATTACGTAGATGCGGAAGCGGCCTGGAATCTGGTTAACGACTTCGAACAAACCGCCGTCGCGATCATCAAGCACACGAATCCGTCAGGTGTCGGGATCGGGGCAACCAATCTTGAAGCATATCAGCGGGCACTTTCGACGGACCCGATCTCGGCATTCGGCGGGATCGTCGCGTTCAACCAAACAGTCGACGCGGAGGCCGCGAAGGCAGTGATAGAAGTATTCTCCGAAGTGATCGTCGCTCCCGCCTATGACGAAGCCGCATTGGAGATCTTCCGAAGTAAGAAGAACCCACGTGTGCTGAAAGTCGCGGCGAGCGAGGAACACGCCGCATCGGTCGAATACAAGCAGATCTCGGGCGGCTTTCTCGCTCAGGAGATGGACCTGCATACGGTTGCGGCGAATGAATTGAAGTTCGTTAGCAAGCTCGCACCGACTGACGAGCAGGTCGCGGCAATGCTGATGGCGTGGCAGGTTTGCAAACATGTAAAGTCGAACGCGATCGTGATCGCGAACGAGTATCAAACCATCGGTGTAGGTTCCGGACAGATGAATCGTGTCGATTCGGTAAGGATCGCGGCGATGCGAGCGGAACGTTTTGAACTTCCGATCAAAGGTGCAGCGTTAGCTTCCGATGCGTTCTTCCCGTTCCGAGATAACGTCGATGAAGCCGCAAATATGGGCATTTCAGCGATCATCCAGCCAGGCGGATCGATCAAGGACGACGAATCGATCGCGGCGGCAGACGAGCACGGTATCGTGATGGCATTTACCGGAATTCGCCACTTCAAGCACTGATCCGTTAATGAGCAACATCCTCGGCATCAATACATTTCACGCTGGTTCGTCGGCCGCCGTCATCGTCGACGGGCGGACGGTCGTCGCGATCGCCGAGGAACGCTTGAATCGGAAAAAGTATTACGCCGGATTCCCTGCTCAATCTATCGTGCGGTGTCTGGAGGTTGCCGGTCTGAAGTTTTCGGATATCGATCACGTCGCCGTCGGACGCGACTCTTCCGCCAACCTTCACAAGAAACTTCAGTTCGCACTACGCCACCCGACCAAGCTGCTCAATTTCGCGCGAATGCGTTCTAAGAAAAGTTCGCTCGACGATATGAAGGCTCTGATGTCGGAGCACTGCGAAGTAGATCCGGTCGAACTCAAATTTCAGCAGCACAACGTCGAACATCATCTAGCGCACACGGCTAGTGCGTACTTCGTTTCGTCGTGGGAAAAGAGTGCGGGAATCACGATAGATGGTTCGGGCGATTTTGTTTCCTGTATGCTCAGCCGATGTGAAGGAAACACGATCGAACCGCTGCAGCGAGTGTTCGTACCGCATTCGCTCGGTACGCTGTACACCGCCGTTTGCCAGTTCATCGGCTATCCGAAGTACGGCGACGAAGGAAAGGTGATGGGCCTGGCTCCGCTGGGTTCCGATAAGTATTCGGATTTCTTTTCAGGAATGCTTCATGAGAAAGACGGAGTGTTCGAGCTGAACCCGGAATACTTCCTGCCTTTCGGATCCAATCAGGGAATGGAGATCACCGATGACGGTGAGATGGTTGTTCATCGTCTCTATTCGGATCGCTTTATCAACGAGTTCGGCCCGGCTCGTGAACCGCACGCTGAGATCACTCAGCGGGACATGGATATTGCCTTCGGCCTTCAGCAAATATTCGAGCAGTATTACATGCACTTGCTGCACTCGCTAAGCGCACGCATTCCGTCAAATCGGCTCTCGATGGCTGGAGGCTGTGCCTTAAACAGCGTCGCGAACGGGAAAGCGTTTCTCGAAACTGCGTTCACGGAACATTGCATTCAACCCGCGGCGGGCGACGATGGCTTGTCTGTCGGGGCTGCGTTGTACGTGAGCAATTCGATCCTGAACGAAGGCCCGCGGCATGCGATGACCGACGCTTATCTGGGCGATGAGTATTCGGATGATTTCGTCCGTAGTGAACTCGAACGTTACGGAGTTGAGTATCGGGCGCTCGGTCGCGAGGAATTGATCGATGCCACGACCGATGTGATAAAAGACGGAAATGTCGTCGGATGGTTTCAGGGCAGGATGGAATGGGGTCCGCGGGCTCTTGGTAATCGTTCGATCCTGGCGCACCCGGGCTTTCCGAATATGAAGGACATCCTGAATGCCCGCATCAAACATCGCGAATCGTTCCGGCCGTTCGCCCCGTCTGTTTTGGTCGAACGCCAAGCAGACCTGTTCGAACAAACCGAGCCATCGCCGTACATGCTCCACGTTTACAAGATCCGGCCCGAATGGCGAGAACGTCTTTCGGCGGTCAATCATGTGGACGATACGGGACGGCTGCAAACAGTTTCACGCGACGAGAATCAGCTCTATTACGACTTGATCTCGGCGTTCGAGAAGAAAACCGGGATCCCCGTGATCCTGAATACGAGCTTTAACGAAAACGAGCCGATCGTCTGCCGTCCGTCCGAGGCGATCGAATGCTTCCTTCGAACAAAGATGGATGTGCTGGTTATCGGGTCACATTTCTGCCGAAAGCCCACTAGTGACTAGTTATGGAATGGAATGTCGTCGAGATACCCGAGTTACGCGGCTACGTCGTTGAGTGGTCGGAGCCGTATAATTATCTGCTGTCTCGACGCAATATCATATACCGC
>JBEBGW010000395.1:0-3969 GCA_040081025.1 Pyrinomonadaceae bacterium
ATCAAGGAGTGTTCGAAAGCGAGCGCCTCGTGATCGCGACCGGCGGGCTTTCGTTCGCCAAGATCGGTGCGACCGACTTCGGCTATCAGATCGCGCGACAGTTCGGGCTCAAGATCGTCGAGACCCGTCCTTCGCTCGTTCCGCTAGTGTTGAGTGGACAGAGTTTTCGCGAACTCGCCGGAATTTCGATCGACGCGGTGGTTTCATCAGATGCAAGTGCGTTTCGCGAGAACATCCTTTTCACACACCGCGGACTGTCTGGCCCCGCGATCCTGCAGATCTCGAACTATTGGGATAAGAAGCGACCTGTATTAGTCGACCTTCTTGCCGGGGTCGATGCTCTGAATCTGCTGACCGAAAACCGGAACACATCGAAACGGCTCGACAATTTTCTCGCGTCTTATATGCCCGCGAAAGTCACCGATCGGCTATTCGGAAACTCGGCACCGCGTCTGAGTGGTATGTCAGACCACGATATCTCGACGACGGCCGAGAGGCTCAATCGTTGGGAACTGCGTTTCAAGGATACCGAGGGCTACGACAAAGCGGAGGTAACGCTCGGCGGCGTGTCTACCGAGGAACTATCATCGAAGACGTTCGAATCCAAAAAGGTCCCGGGGCTGCACTTTATCGGCGAAGTAGTTGACGTTACGGGATGGCTCGGCGGGTATAACTTTCAGTGGGCGTGGTCATCGGGATATGCGGCGGGGCAAGCCATCTAAATAAGGGAGGGAAACGTCTCCCACACCGTTTCCCCCCTTTGTTCGCGCCTTCTACGTGGAGTAGTCGGCAACGAAGATGATTTCGTTATGATTTACTTGTTCTCTACGAACGTGTAAAATACTTACACAATGCTGAAATCGATGTCAAGCACAAGTGAACAAATCGCCAAGTTTGGCTCTCGATTCGCAGAAGCGTGCGGGACATCGGAACCTGCCAGGATTCAACGATTGTTGAATATCTCCTACCAAGCGGCGAAAAATTACCTCAACGGACGGTTTCCTGATCCACGTGTACTACTCACCATTGCCGAGCGGACCCCATATTCGCTTCATTGGCTGCTGACCGGCGAGGGTGAAAAATTTTCGATTCCCGCTCGTTCAGACGACACACTTCCACTAGCCCGCCAAATTTCTCAATTGATCCGGCAGGAAGTGGAAGATGCGGTGGCCCGTGCCCTTACAAAAACGCCGGCCGAGGCGGGATCACGCAGGATCGTCCTCAGCCCGGGAGACGTTCTGTCAGAGACCGTCCGAGATCAGCCGTCGAAAAAGCTGGCCTGATCGTCTCGCCTCTCGATTAACTATCCGATCATTTCGAAGAACACCTCTGACCAATATTCGGTCCAAGATGTCTCCTCATCGTTCGTTTCCGTGGTCGAACCGGTAAGAACTTCCGGCTCCTCCGCTGCGAATCCACCGCAGTTTTCCGTGCAAGGCGGCGGAGTGCAGGTCGCGCATCGGTTTCCGCTGCCGGTGTGGCCGTCGTCTCCAAACGCGAAAGTCACGGAAAGAGCAAACACGAGGATAAGATTCTTGATCGTTTTCATTTTTAGTTTCTCCATTTTTCTGAGTTTTCTGATACAATCTGTATCCCGTACATCCTACACAAGCATTTCGATCTCTTATGGCCCCGATTCATACTTCTGTTCAAGATCGAGCGGAAGCAAAAGCCAAAGCCGCGTGGGAAGCCGAACGACAAGGCGCCTACGAGCGTGGACTTTTGTGCTTTTCGGATGGGTGGGCAGAACCGGGATTTGAACCTGACACTGTCGACCTTCCAGACCCCCTTGCGGCGGAGATCAGGTTGAGATTCGCGAGTCTTCTGGGCTTTCAGGGCCATCTTCGGAAGATCAAGGATTCCCAGCGGCGAGCATGCGACATCCTGACCTCGACCCTTGCCGTGTTCGAGCGGCTGGGGATCGAAGAGAAGTGTGCGGAGTGTGAGAATCACATCGCCCTCACCTATTCGCGCACGGGCGAATACGCGGAATCGCACGTATGGCTTGATACCGCAATGACGCGTGACTTGCCGGCGACAAACATTCATCGGCTGGCAACGGTGATGTATCGAATGCTCATTGCGCTGAATGAGCAGAAATTCGCGGCCATTCTCGAGATCTATGAAGACCACGAAGCGAGATTCCGTCGCTGGGCCGACGATTGGATAGGTTCGAGCTTTTATACGAATGCGGGCGTGGCACTTGGAGAAACTGGATCGCCCGACGATTCGATCATGTGCTTCGAGCTTGCCGCCGAGCGAGCTCAGCGGTCATCGAACAAGCCACATCTGGCAACGATCCAAAACGAACTTGCGCACGTTTACATGTCGGTCGGGCGTTTCGAACGGGCCCATCTTTACGTTGACAAGGGGATCGACATCTATCGCGAGATCGGTGATGAGTCGCGCGAAGGAATGCTGTTCGACACAAAGGCGGCGATCTTGCTCGTTCAGGGAAACTTCGAGGAAGCTCTGACAACGATCGAAACCGCGATCCATATCCTGAAGGATGGAGAGAACAAAGCGTTTCTGGCTGAAGCGTACGCCACCAAGGCGAAGATCTTAGTTTGGCTGGATGATTTCGGGGCCGGGATCGTTGCGTTGTTTGAAGCCTCCAAGCTAGCGGAAACTTACTCCGGACGTGAATTTGCGAAGACACTGATCGCGCAGTTCGAAGCGGAGCTTGAGAAAAAGAATGACGGTAGAGGTCCAGGTGAGAATCGATCGAACGGACTCGAGGATGGCAGCCTGGAACTCGTCCTGCCTCCGTCGCTTGCGTCGCACGCGAGCTATCGTGGCATCCGCATCAACAACGACCATCTGCTTTGTGTTGGAGTTCAAAGTGGCTCGCTGGTGATCGCAGTCGAAAGTTCCGAGATCCGACGCGGCGACCTTGTCGCGGTCGCAGAGAACCATTCTGGCGAGATAAGCTGCGGCTTCTACGACCTGGATTTTGGGGTGCTGTGTGTGGAAACCTGCGAATCTGAGCCGCGGCTATTTGATCCGGGCGAAGTGACGATTGTCGGAAAGATCGTCGGCATTGCGGGTGAGCCGGATCAAAATGGTCTTCGAAGCGTGGTTCCGATCCGCGAGCGTCTGGTTACTTCCTGAAATCCTCGATATCCATTCCGAACGCCTCTTTCACGTACTCTTGCTGAGCGGCGTTAACGTTCTTCAGGTTTTCCAGCCGACGGCGGGCCTTGATTATGTGAGTCTTCGTACGCTCGGCCATCTGTTTAAGCAGGTCACGCCCCTCAGCCATCTCAGCCTTCACCTTCATCCGAAGTTCGTGAAGCTCCGACGCCTCGGCTTCTGTTTTTTCTATTTCCAGCTCGTCGAGTCGTTTTCTGATCTGATAGATCTGCCGGACCGCGCGCACCCAATCATCGCCGATAGAATCACCCTTGACTGAGTCCGGACTGCTCTTCAGGTCCTCGATCATCTTGTCTAGCTTCTGCTGGTCCCCCGACGAGTACGCCCGATTCAAGTCAGCCATCAAGCCGTGCCGCCGCTCTTTTTCGCCTTCATCAAGGGCCAGATCCGGATGGATCGCTCGTGCGAGGTTGTGATACGCCTTCTTGGCCTCTGCGGTCGGGACGTACTCTTCCGCATCGTGAGCCGCTTCCGCTCGGGCGGCAGATTCTTCGGCGCGCCGTCTTAATTCTTCGACACGCTTTTTGATCTCTTCGTCGTCAGGGACTAGCTTAAGTTCTTCCTCGGCGATCTCGGCTTCGATCTCGTCGAAGTCGGCGTACAGCCGGGCGACATCCATTGAATAGCGAGCCTCGAACTGGTCAAGCTCCGCACGCAGATCCGTCATCTCCTCTTCGCGATCGGCAAGCTTGTCCTTCAGCCGTTCGAGGACGCGGCGTTTTTTATTGAGTTCTATTTCTTCTGGGGAAAGATCGATCATGAATAAAGGTTCATCGGCCGCGTCAGCAGATCGATCGGGTCGGAGATGTTCAGGGC
>JBEBGW010000396.1:0-3960 GCA_040081025.1 Pyrinomonadaceae bacterium
CGGGAGGTCGAAAAGCTGCTTTCTTTGACGAGGCAGCAGGTCGGTGAGAAAGAGTTTTCCTTAAGATTTCTCCGCTTTGCCGGCACGTTTACGCCGGTTTCCGTGAAAAGATATCTTGAGGATGCTCTTACATTTTCGTCGCGCTTGATGCAGGAAGATTTCGACACTGCCGTCAAGAGTCTGATTCGTTATGAGTCTCGCCGGCTACGGCATAATTCCTTTGATCGGAAACTTTCGTTCTGCGTTCTCCGATACGATCCTCGAACTTCACCGCCCGGCTCGGGGTTTGGCATATGGGTCGCAATTGGCCGGTGGTCCCGGATACTCTTCCGAGCGAATCAGCGGGGTTAACGACTTACGGCTGTTTGCGGTAAAATAGCCGTTTATGGCCTTGATGAGGATAGTTCATTATCCCGAGCCGGTATTACTTACAGTTGGAAAACCGGTTGACGATACCGAGTTCGGCGCCGACCTGGAACGGACCGTCTCGGATATGTTCGAAACGATGCGAGAGGCCGGTGGAGTTGGGCTTGCGGCGCCACAGGTGGGGCTTTCGCAGCGTTTCTTTGTTATGGATGTCTCGCAGGAAGGGAAGCCGAATCCGCTCGCCTTTATCAATCCGCAGATCATCAGTGTCGAAGGCGAGCAGGTCGGCGACGAGGGCTGTCTCTCGTTTCCCGGCCTGTATCAGTCGGTCAAGCGGGATATGCGAGTGATCGTGCGAGCTCACGATGTGAAGGGCGAACTGATCGAACACGACCTGACCGATCTCGCGGCCCGATGCGTGCTCCACGAAACCGATCACTGCGATGGCATCGTGTTTCTGGATCGAATGACGGTGTTGAAAAGAGAACTAGCAAAACGCAAGATCAAGCATTTACAGAAAACTGGAAAGTGGGAATAGATATGCAAACACAAAGAGTATTGGACGAATTTAAGAACGAACCGTTTACAGATTATTCGAAGCCCGAGAATGCCGGGGCGATGAGGGCCGCGATCGAGAAGGTCCGCGGGGAACTTGGACGAGAATATCCAGTCGTGATCAACGGCGAGAAGATGGCGCTTGATAGCAAATTCGAGAGCTACAACCCGGCGAACAAGGCCCAGGTTGTTGGTGTGTTTTCTGAAGGCGATACAGATACCAGCCTGGTCGACAAAGCGATCGACGCCGCGACCGAGGCGTTCAAAACATGGCGAAAAGTCGCTCCGGCTGAGCGTGCCGAATACGCTTTCAAGATGGCTGAACTGATGCGGCAGCGAAAGCATGAACTATCGGCGTGGATGGTGGTTGAGGTCGCAAAAACGTGGGCAGAGGCAGATGGCGATACTGCTGAAGCGATCGACTTCCTCGAATTCTACGGCCGTGAAATGCTTCGATGGTCACAGGAATTGCCGATCACCAAGGTTCCCGGTGAGGACAATAGCTTCGAATATATACCGCTTGGCGTCGGAGCGATCATTCCGCCGTGGAATTTCCCGCTTGCGATCATGGCTGGGATGACGATGGCTGCAGTAGTCGCCGGTAACACTGTCGTATTAAAACCGTCATCTGATTCGCCGACTATTGCCGCGAAATTCATGGAGATCGTGGAGGAAGTCGGGCTTCCCAAAGGTGTGGTGAACTTCCTGACCGGAAGTTCGGCTACCGGCGAAGCGATGACCACGAGCCCTAAGACACGATTCATATCGTTTACCGGATCGAAAGGCGTCGGGCTTCATATCAATGAAGTCGCGGCGAAGCCTCGCGAAGGGCAGATCTGGATCAAGCGCGTGATCGCGGAGATGGGTGGCAAGGACGCGATCGTCGTTGCCGACGACGCCGATCTCGACTCGGCCGCGACCGGTATCGTCCAGGCTGCTTTCGGATTCCAGGGGCAGAAGTGCTCGGCGTGTTCGCGTCTGATCGTCGATGAAAAGGTTCACGACGAACTGCTCGAAAAGGTCGTTACACTGACTGAGAAGCTCAACATCGGCCAGCCGACAGACGGCGATACGAATGTCGCAGCCGTTATCAACAAACGGTCGTTCGACAATACGCTCGAATACATTCAGAAAGGCGTCGAAGAGGGCGGCGAGATCGCGATCGGCGGTACTGGCGACGACAGCCAAGGCTACTTCATTCTGCCGACCGTTATCTCAAATGTTCAGGCCGGCGATACGATCGAACAGGAAGAGATCTTCGCTCCGGTTCTGGCGGTGATAAAGGCGAAAGATTATGATGATGCGCTCGAGATCGCGAACGGAACCGAGTTCGGTCTAACGGGGGCAGTTTACTCGAAATCGGAGGAACGTCTGGAACAGGCTCGCCGAGATTTTCACGTCGGAAATCTGTACCTAAATCGAAAGTGTACTGGAGCCCTTGTAGGCGTGAACCCGTTTGGCGGCTTCAATATGAGCGGCACCGATTCGAAAGCGGGCGGACGCGAATATCTCATTCAGTTCATGCAAGGCAAATCGATCGCGAGGAAGGTATAACGATGCGAAAATTAATCCTCGCCGTCATCGGCGTATTTCTACTCAGTTCGATGATGGCTAGTGCTCAGCGTCGACCCGCGTCTACTGCCTCAAAGACGGTCGTATTTGCTGTTCTCAATGAAGGCAAGGCGATCGAACCGATCGGCTACATCGGCGCAAAAGGTGTAATGACGCCCGCGATTGACGGAGCCTCCGAAGGGCCGGTCATCGCGGCATTTCATCGAACCTACTTCGCCAAAGGAAAGATGTTTCCGCTGGTCTTTGGTGGGAAGGTTTCGGGAAGTGTGACGGTGACGTCGTCGAACCCTCGTGGGGAATGCGTCAACTATCTGGGAAACGTCACTACCAAGACAACTCGTTCGGCCCTAAAGGGCAACATCATGGCGCTTGCGACGAACGCCAAGATCGCCGAGCCCGGAAGCGGCGTTCGGCGGTTGCCAACTGCTGCAGAAAGGGCCGAGATCGAAACGCTGGTGAGAGACACGTACACCAAGAACTCTATCACTGCTGAGATCGCTAAAAACCTCAAGTATCACAATCTCACCGCGCTTGATGTCAACAGCGATGGGCAGGCAGAAATGGTCGGCTCGTTCTGGGTCGAGCCAACCGCGACTGAGCGCGAAGTACTATTCTTCATCGCCGAAATGGGTGCTGATAAGAAATACCGCTTCGGCTATTCGGAGAGCCGTCGGATCAAACAGGAAGAAACGATGAGCGAAGACATTAAGGATGTCGATAGCGGCGTCTATCACGAGCGTCTTCTCGATATCTTCGACATCAATGGCGACGGAGACAGCGAGGTCTTCTCATACGTTATGTCATTCGAAGGTGCGGGCTTTAATGTTTATAAGCGGCAAGGCGAAAGCTGGGTAAGGCACTTCGAAGGCTCAAATTATCATTGCGGTTATTGATCGGCTAGCCTGAGCGGAAGGCTCGCGCATAAGAACGGGCGTAACGGTCAAGTTGAATGTTACGCCCTTGCTTACGCGCGGGCTTCCGCATTTTTGTTATGAGAATAGTATTCATGGGAACGCCGGCCGCCGCCGCGGTCTCACTCGAAAGGCTGATCGACGACGGACATGATGTCGCGGCGGTCTACACTCAGCCGGATCGTCCTGCGGGCCGGGGAAATAAGATCACATTCTCACCCGTAAAGCAGTTCGCTCTAGAGCGAGATATCCAACTTCTTCAGCCAACAAAGATACGCACCGACGAAGCTCTCGATGAGTTCCGTTCGTTCAATGCGGACATCGCAGTCGTGGTCGCATACGGTCGTATATTGCCTGACACTTTCCTCAATGCCTTTCCGAATGGAGCTGTGAACGTTCACTTCTCGCTGCTTCCAAAATATCGCGGAGCCGCTCCGGTCAATTGGGCGATCGTCAACGGCGAGATTGTCACCGGAGTGACGACGATGAATATGGACGCCGGACTCGATACGGGCGACATTCTGCTACAAAAAGAAACTAGGATCGGTGACGACGA
>JBEBGW010000076.1:0-14773 GCA_040081025.1 Pyrinomonadaceae bacterium
ATCCTAGCTCGTGCCTGATCCGTCGCGATCTGGACTTTTAGCTTTTCGAGCTGTTTGGCATCGATGGCGGCGACGAGTGACCGTGAGATGGTCAGATACACATCCGGCGAAACGTTCGGATTGGCCGAACGCCGTTCATCCAGAAGTTTCTTCACACTGTCACGAATCGTTGCGACATCCTTGGAGTTCCCGAGCACGATCGGGTCGACGACGAATTGCAGGAACGCACGCCGAACACCGGAACCGACGAGGTCAGTCTCAGGCGAAAGGACCACATAATAGTCGTCCTTTACGTTCACAAAATTGATCGAAGACGCTGGCGCAAGCAGCTCGGGTACGATAGCGAATTTCCTTTCGCGTTCGCGCGTCTCGACGTTCTTGAGCGTGGTTCGCTTGGTGCGCTGCGTTTCCGTGGTCACGCGTTCGACGACATAAAGCTGCGGCTTGGTGTTGAGATAATTCAGCAACTCGCCGACCATTTCGCGCGCCGATGTTCGGAGCTTGGCATCCGAGGCCTGCTGATAGCGCTTCTGGTATTCTGGCAGGTTTCCGGCAAAACTCGACCGCCGATAAAAATCGCGGACGAGCGGTGCGAAATCGAGCACGTCGAGCAGGGAACCCGGCAGGTCGGAGGTCACGATAGGGTCTGCCAGTTCAGGAGCAGGCGTAAGAGCGTATGCCATCGAAACGAAGGCCGAGACAAGTTCCGCATCAGATTTTCCTGCGTGGCGCTTTTTGTGGCCCGCGACGAAAGCTGAGATCTTCGTTCGAAGATCTTCATTAAGAGCCAGGAGGTCGCTCTTCAAAAGGTCTCGAAATTCCTTACCTTGTGCGGAAAGCGGCGTGTTTATGACTGGGACGGATTCGCCGGCCTCGTTGGTCGTGCGAGCCGCTTCAAGTGTTGCAAGCACGGTCATTACACGCTTGTCCGGCTCGATCCGGACGCCATAGTTGGCTAGATCGAAGCCCGGAGCGACCGCCTGAGAGCCCTGAGCGAAAACGCCGGCAGACAATAATAGAAAAAATGCGGAAACGAATATCAGTCTCATTGAATAGATCTGCTGTTGATAAGCAATAAGTATTGATGAATTATAGCCTTTTCGGGATGCACCTTACCAAAGCAGAAGGGCGGGAAACCTTGCCGGTTTGCCCGCCCTAAAACTTTTGATCGCGATTTGATCTAGCTGAAACTCGCCAATGCTTCGGCTTCCTCGTCGTAGACGTCGAAAACCGTAAGAAGCTTGGTGATCGCAAGCAGATCCTGGATCTTCTGCGTCAGGTTCAAGAGCCTCAAGCTTCCGCCTTCCTTGTTAACGGCGGTAAAGCTCGAAACCAATTCGCCGATGCCGCTCGAATCGATGTATCCGACAGATCCAAGATTCAGAAGGATCTTGTTCTTGCCTTCGCCCAAAAGACGGCGGATCGCGCTTCGGAGAGCTACACTCCCTTCACCGATCGTCACCTTACCTGCGAGGTCAAGGATCGTTACATCGCCGGCCTGGCGTTCCGAAATGTTGATATCAGACATTGTTCTCTCCTAAGTATTAAGTTGAATTTCGATAGGCGATTTTAGACCAGTTCTGTTGGTGATGTCCAAAACCACAGCACAAAATCTATTGTTTCTTGACCATTCGGACGATCGTCCCGCCGCCTTCGGCGTTCTCCCACTCGACTTCGTCCATAAACGCCCGCATGAAAAGCATTCCGCGGCCACTCGCTTTGAGCAGATTCTCCGGGTTCGTCGGGTCCGGGATCTCTTCCGGATCAAAGCCCGAGCCGTAGTCGCGCACCGACATCTCAAAACCTACCGAGCTCTTCGCCAGCCGGACCTCGACGATCTTCGATTCGTCGAACTTGTTGCCATGCTTGACGGCATTTGCGACGGATTCGCGTACGGCCAAGTCGATCGATGAGATAAAGTCATCGCCCAAACCCGACTTTTTCGCAAAGTCGTCCGCTTTCAGGGCCGCTTCATCGACTGATTCGATGCGGCTCGGCAGTTTGAATTCTTCCTGCAATGTCACAATTAATTGTTTGTAAGGTAAAGGTTTGTGTCCCTTACTGTCAAGACAAAACCGTGGAATTATGTCTAGAATTGAAGCAGTGAAAGTATCTCAAACCAGCAAGGTCACCGGAACGATCAACCTCCCCGGCGACAAATCCATCTCTCATCGAGCGGCAATGTTTGCCGCGATCGCCGATGGCACCAGCCGGATATCGAACTTTGCTTCGAGCGCCGACTGCGCCTCGACGGTCGCGTGTTTGCAGGCCCTCGGCGTGCGGATCGACCGTGATGGCGGCGACGTGATAGTTCATGGAGTCGGGAAAACGGGGCTGAAAGAGCCGCCGGCACCTCTCGATTGCGGCAATAGCGGCACGACCATGCGTCTGATCTCAGGTATTCTCGCCGGCCAACCCTTTGAGTCGACGCTGATCGGCGACGAATCGCTGAGTGGCCGCCCGATGAAGCGGATCATCGGGCCGTTGACCGAGATGGGAGCGTCGATCTCGGCCACCGACGGCCACGCGCCGCTGACCATTTCGGGTGTGAATCCATTGAAGCCGCTGAACTTTAGGCTGCCAGTCGCGTCGGCCCAGTTGAAATCCTGCGTGTTGCTTGCCGGACTGAATGCGGACGGCGAGACGTCCGTGACCGAACCTGTCGCGACGCGAGATCATACCGAGCGAATGCTTCGCGGGTTTGGAGTCGATGTTCGAGAGGCCATTGGCGATGGCAAGACGGTAACAGTTTCGGGCGATGCGCGGTTGACCGCGACGGATATTCAGGTACCGTCAGACGTGTCATCCGCTGCGTTCTTTCTGGTCGCCGCGTCGTGTCTGGCGGGTTCGCGGATCGCGATGCCCGGAGTAGGACTGAACCCGACTCGGACTGGAATCATCGAGGTCCTGCGGCGGTTTGGAGCAACGATCGAAACGGCCGATGAGATAGTTTCGGGCGGTGAGCCTATCGGGACTCTTATTGTTTCTGGCGGCGGGAGGCTTGGGGTCGAGAACAATCGCGTCGATGGAGCGATCGTCGCGAATCTGATCGACGAGGTGCCTATCCTCGCGGTGTTCGGTACGCAGACTGAGACGGGAATCGAGATCCGCGATGCGGGCGAACTGCGGATCAAGGAGTCCGACCGGGTCGCCGCCGTAGCGGAGAATCTTCGACGAATGGGCGCCGATGTCGAGGAGTTTGAGGATGGATTGCGAGTCGGGCCGTCGCGGTTGAAGGGCGCGGTCATCGATACGTTTCATGATCATCGTATCGCAATGGCATTCGCTATCGCAGGGC
This sequence comes from Pyrinomonadaceae bacterium, assembly GCA_040081025.1. Taxonomy (GTDB): domain Bacteria; phylum Acidobacteriota; class Blastocatellia; order Pyrinomonadales; family Pyrinomonadaceae; genus OLB17. Next base: position 3,299 of record JBEBGW010000076.1, read on the forward strand.
TGTTTGCTGATGGCGAGACCGAGATCCGCGGTGCCGAGTGTGCGGCGGTGTCGTTCCCGGAGTTCTTTGACGTGTTATCCTCAGTTTCAAATGGATAACGGGCGGCGGATCGCACTCACGGGGTTTATGGGCGTTGGCAAATCCAGCGTCGCCCGACACCTGTCATCGATCGCCAAATGCGACCGGCTTGACCTCGATGCCTTCATCGAAAGGAACACCAGACGGACGATCGCAGACATTATTATGAATGACGGCGAACCGGCTTATCGAGTGATCGAAACGGCGAATCTGGTTCGGGCCTTACGCGAGACATCCACACGTATCCTATCCCTCGGCGGCGGTACTTGGACGATCCCCGAAAATCGGGAATTGCTCGCAGGTGACGGAGTGACGACCGTTTGGCTGGAGTCGAGTTTCGAGCACTGTTGGACGAATATCTCGAAGTCCCGCAAGGAACGTCCGCTGGCAAAGAATAAAGACGCCGCGAGGCAACTGTTCGAGTTGCGGCAGAGTGTCTATTGCCTCGCCGACTGGCACTTCATCATCCGTCCGGAGTTCACTTCATATGAGATCGCAACCCAGATAGCGGAGCAGGTTTTTTCCTGATCGAATTTCGTAAGTTTTGTATTGAAAAAACTTCCGCTATACATCAAGATACCTTGAACGAACATTTTAGATGCCCATGTTTCGCAAATGCGAATAGAGGCCCGATGTGCTTTTTCGCGGGTCGCAACAAATAGTTACATATTTTCGAACCAACTTTTCAGGAGGGAAAATGAGAGCAAAGTTCTTAACTGTTTTAATGCTGGCTATCGCCGTCATGGCCGCGGCCTGTGGGAAAAGTGACGCTGATCTAACGAAGGCAGTCACCGATAAGCTAAAGGCTGACGGCGTAACCGGCGTGACCGCTACCGTAAAAGACGGTGTTGCGACACTTACGGGTGAAGTTGCGGACGTGACGGTGAAATCGAAAGCCGAGGCATCGGCCAAGGCTGTCGAAGGCGTCAAGTCAGTGACCAACAGCGTCACGACCAAACCGCTTCCGGTCGCTACTCCGGCTGCTGCTGATCCGGCTCTGACTGGCAAGATCACTGAAGATCTGAAGAAAGCCGGCTGCACGGGAGCATCGGTTTCAGTCGTTAACGGTAAGGTCACTGTTACCGGCGAAGTCCCGGGCGCGAAGTATGCGACGTGTATCCAGACCATCCAGCAATCTGGCATTACCGGAATCGATAATCAGCTGAAGAAGGGAGCATAAACAAGGAGGAGAAAGAAAATGTCTGTACAAGAAAAATATCAATCGCTTCTTGAGCTCGCCAATGCTAACGGCACAACCTATGAACTGACCGAGGGTGACAATGGAACTCTTGTTGTCACGGGAACGGCTCCTTCGGCCGAGGCGAAGCAGGCTCTCTGGGACGAGTACGAACGGCTCGATCCGGACTTTAAAGGCGGCGACCTTATCCTGAACATTTCGACGGGAGCAGGTGATGCCGGCGGCGGAATGCATACTCACACGGTCGAATCGGGCGACAGCCTGAGCAAGATCGCGAAAGAGTACGGCATTCAGTGGAAGGCGATCTGGGATCACAATCGGGACATCCTGAAAGATCCGGATAAGATCTATCCGGGCCAGGAACTGAAGATCCCAATGTAGTTCGAAAAAACTGTTGATTCAGTTCGAGGCACTCTGGTACGCTTGGTTATCAAGCTCTCCAGAGTGCCTTTTTCCTTTCCCCAAGGAGTAAACGAATGCAGCAATTTTCCAAGCTGATAGTTCTCGGCCTATTGTTTTTGTCGGTCTCGTTTGGTCAGGAATCATCTCGCGAGCAGAAGATCCGGAATGTACACGAACTTCGATCCCGAATCAGCGAATTAGAGAAGGACATTCTTCGGCCGACTGCCGAAGACCTCACCGTCGCAAAAGATCAAGGTTTTGGAGCGATACGGATCCTTCCGAGAGAAAAATACGACCATGTCCTCGCTATTCGGGGTGGCGGAGCCTACTACTCATTTTCCCGGTCAACGCACGAGTATGGCAACGGATCCGAGATTCAACTCGAACAGGATTTTCTAAGTGTTGGCTTCGCGGGCGCGGATTACGGTTTCTTGCACGATCTGGGCGATGTCGATCTAGCGGGAATCGAAAAGAACTCAGCGTCCGTCCAATTCCTTGTGAACTACGAGCCGCCGGCTGACGAACCGGCGATCAGGGCGGAGCAGCGGAAGTCGCACAGTTACGAGGCGAACGGATTCCTTTACAAAAGCAGACTGCCGGCCGTTGTAGGACATACTTATGTTTTGCGGTCGATCAATTTCGCCGAATCAGACCTATTGGTTGCGATAAGGATCATTCGGAAGGACACGGACGGAAGCCTGATAATATTCTGGCGGCCCATCGAAACATTCAAGAAACCCGAAATCGCGCGGAACGTGGAGACTCGGATTCCATAGTTTACAGCGACTCCAGATCGCGCTTCAGCCTCGTCAGCATTTCAACGCTTGGCGAGGCGTATTTGTTTATCCATCGGTCGTAGATCTCGCGGATCGGGACGGCGTTGAGATAGTTCCATCGATATCGGCCCTTTTTTTGCGTAAACACCAATCCTGCTTTTTCGAGCACGCCGAGGTGCTGCATAACGGTGCAGCGGTCGAGCGGCTGGAGCCGCGCGCAGATGTCGCCGGTCGTAAGCGGATCATCCTTCAAGAGATCGAGGATCTCGCGGCGGCGGCTGTCTGCAAGTGCCTTGTAAACGAGATCGTCATTTTTTTCTCTTGACATGTTATAAAAATATAACATATACTCGGCGCTCTTGGAAAGTGAACAGTGAACAGTGAACCGTGAACAGGCAGATTGAAAGAGTGAGGGGAATTATGGAGTTAAAATTCAAAGTACAAACGAAGATCCAGAAGCCGGTGGCCGAGGTGTTTGACGCGGTCTACAACCCGTCGAAGCTGAGTGGATATTTCACCAACGGCGGCGCGAGTGCTCCGCTGGATGAAGGGACGACGGTTCAATGGGCGTTCGCCGATAATCCGGGCGACGAGAAGCTAAAGTTTCCGGTCGAGGTGAAGAAGACGGTCAAGAACGAGCTTATCGAACTTGGATGGGAAGGGGCGAAGGGATTGCAGACGCATGTGCGGATGGAGTTTGAAGCGGATGGCGAAGATACGATCGTCCGCGTGAGCGAGACTGGCTGGCGCGAGACTCAGGCCGATCTCGACAGCTCGTATCTCAATTGCTCCGGCTGGGGCCAGATGATTTGTGCGTTGAAGGCATATGTCGAATACGGCATCGATCTACGGAAGGGAGCTTTCACCGGGCTCTATAAATCGTCGGAGCATCACGGTACTGTGAGTGCATAAAGGGCAGAACTGCCCGCGTTAGCAGGTGGCAAGTCCGTTCAAGGAGGCATCGTTGGTCGCAGTCGCGCGGTCGCCACATCCTGACCACCTGCTTACGCAGGCGGTTCCGCCTGTGTTAAATTCTCCGTAATGTCTCTGGTTACGGACTTTATCGTTATCGGCAGCGGTGTGGCGGGGCTTCGGGCCTCGATCGCCCTTGCCGAAACGGGCGCGGACGTAACCGTGCTCACCAAAGATAAGGCGAGCGAATCCAACACCGAATACGCGCAGGGCGGCGTTGCCGTCGTTCTTTCCGAGGACGACGACGCCGAACTTCACGAAGGCGATACGCTCGTCGCCGGTGCCGGATTGTGTGACGAATCCGCCGTCGAGACGCTCGTCAACGAAGGCACGAAGTACATCAAACAGCTCATCGATTGGGGAACCGAATTCGACCGCGAAGGAGGCAAGCTTGTGTTCACGCGAGAGGCCGCGCATTCGCGTCGGCGGATCTTGCACGCTCACGGAGATTCGACCGGAGCGGAATTCGTCCGATCGCTGATCGCTCGAGCGAGGCAGGAAAAGTCGATCAACCTACAGCCGTTCGCAAACACCGAAAGCCTGATCGTGAAGGACGGCCGCTGCGTCGGTGTTCGTTTTCTCGACCCGATTCTCCGCTCGCCGCGCGAGGTCTACGCCAAGGCGGTGATCATGTGTACGGGCGGTGCGGGGCAGCTTTATCTGCACACGACGAATCCCCCGGTTGCTACGGGGGACGGTATGGCGATGGCATATTTCGCCGGTGCCGAGATGGCGGATATGGAGTTTATCCAGTTTCACCCGACGGCGCTGAGCGTCGAAGGTGCTCCACGATTCCTGTTGAGCGAAGCGATGCGCGGGGAGGGTGGCATCTTGCGAAACGTCCAGGGCGAGCGGTTCATGAGCCGATATGACGAACGTCTCGAACTTGCTCCGCGTGACATCGTCTCCCGTTCGATCGTTGCTGAGATGCGTCGGACAGGTTCGCGTCACGTCTTCCTTGATATGACCGCTCTCGACGCCGAATTTCTTCGCGAGCGTTTCCCGAAGATCGACGCGACCTGCCGTCAGTTCGGGCTCGATATCGCGAAGGACATGCTGCCGGTCTCGCCGGCGTCGCACTACTGTATGGGCGGAATTCGCACGGATCTTCACGGCCGCTCAACCGTGCCTGGATTGTATGCGGCAGGCGAAGTGACGTGCACCGGCGTCCACGGAGCGAACCGGCTTGCGTCGAATTCGCTGCTCGAAGGATTGGTCTTCGGTGCGAGGGCCGGTGAAGCGGCGGCTAAGGATAGTGGTCAGTTGTCAGTGGTCAGTGGTCAGTCAGCCGACGGATCTTCACCGGGCAAACCACAAGCTACTATTTCTACTGCCGTTAAGAAACGCGTGAAACGCGTTATGTGGGAGCGTGTCGGGATCCTGCGCGACCGTGCATCACTCCAGCGTGCGATCACCGAATTCGAACAGATCGAACGATCCAACCTCGGGATTTCATCGAGAAACTTTGTTACCCTCGCACTTCTGGTTGCCCGAGTCGCTCTTTGGCGAGAAGAGTCGCGGGGCGGGCATTTCCGCAGCGATTTTCCTGATCAGCATGAAGAGTTTCGTGTGCATTCGATCCAGAAGATCGGCGAGGCGATATCCTCAAGCGAGCAAATAGATTTCGAGAATTAGTCGAGTATTACCGAATGAATCGATTCTGGAAAATCGTCCGAAAAGTCGGCTATTTTCTTTCGGCTGCGGCGTTGATCGGCTGGCTCGTTCTACTAAGTTCAATCATTTCCGCTCCATTGATTCCCGATCCCTCCGCAAATAGGACCGTAGAATTCAATAATCACGGCACTATTCATTACATAACTCCGGAGCAGGATTTTCTCTTACGTCGGGTTTTTCCATGCCTTCTCGTCATCTTTTTCCTTTGCGCTGGTATTTCGTTCAGGTCCAAGCTGCTCCGTCAGGGTGGGTACTAATCGGCCGTTATGTGTTTGCGCGGACGCCATTTCGTGGTAAAAATACCGATACCATCCTAGACCTGTTCGAAATCTTCTTTGGAGAAAAATTCAGGACCTATGAGTAAAGCGACAACGCTGAATTTGGCGTCGATTGTCACACATAACGCCAGGCTGGCGCCACAGAAGGAAGCCATTGTCTGGAGTGATACGCGGCTGACCTATGGCCAGCTCGATGCAATGTCCAACAAGGTTGCGAACGCTTTGGTCGCGATGGGTATCGGGTTTGGTGACAAGGTTGCGCTCAACTGTCCGAATTTGCCGTATTTTCCGATAGTCTATTACGGCATTATGAAGGCCGGTGCGGTCGTCGTGCCGACTTGCGTACTATTTACTCCTCGCGAGATCGAATATCAGCTTCGCGATTCGGATGCGAAGGCAGTGTTCGTCTTCGAGGGCACGAACGAGTTACCGATCGGTACGAGTACAAAGGAAGCGTTCGACAAGGTCGATACGTGCGAGCATCTCATCGTGTTGACGAAAGATCCGGCTGGAGCATCGCCGATCGAGGGCCACAAGACGCTTGGTCAGGTTATCTTCCCGCAGCCGGACACCTTCGAGATCTATCCGACGGCGCCTGAGGACACCTGCGCGATCCTGTACACCTCAGGTACGACCGGCCAACCCAAAGGGGCGGAGCTAACTCACTTCAACATCTGGTCGAACTCGGTTACGACCTACAGCAGCCATCTGCCCAACATCGACTTCACCGACGGCGAGCAGAAGACGGTATTGATCACCCTGCCGCTCTTCCACACGACAGGCCAGACCGTGCAGATGAACACGCACATTTATGCGGGTAATCGCGTAGTTCTGCTCCCGCGGTTCGAGCCTAAATCGACGCTTGAGGCGATGGTGAAGGAAAAAGTTAATTTTTGGGTCGGCGTGCCGACGATGTATTGGGCGCTTCTCAAATACGCGGACGAGACGCGCGAAGATATCAGCGGCGTAAAGGAGAACATGCGTGTCTGCACATCGGGAGGTGCGCCGATGCCGGTCGAGGTGATGAGAGCGTTTGAAGAGAAGTTCGGGGTGAAGATCCGCGAAGGCTACGGTCTGAGCGAAACCTCACCGCTCGCGTGCTTCAACCATTTTGAGAAGCCGTCGAAGCCGGGTTGGGTCGGCCAGCCGATCTTCGGCGTCGAAGTGATCTGTGCGGACGAGAACGATAAGGAAGTTCCGCGAGGCGAACGTGGAGAGATCCTTATTCGCGGAAGCAACGTTATGAAGGGCTATTACAAACGGCCAGAAGCTACGGCCGAAGCGTTCAAAAACGGATGGTTCCACACCGGTGACGTTGGAATAATGGATGCGGACGGCTACTTATCGATCGTCGACCGCAAGAAGGATATGATCCTCCGCGGCGGATACAACGTCTATCCGCGTGAGCTAGAAGAGATCATCATTACCCATCCGGCCGTTTCGCTCTGTGCAGTGATCGGCGTTCCGGACGAGAAAATGGGCGAGGAAGTGAAGGCCTGTCTAGTATTGAAGGAAGGGCAGCAACTGTCCCATGACGCGTTTATTGCCTGGTGCAAAGAACGCTTCGCAGCGAACAAATATCCGCGCTACGTCGAGTTCCGCGATTCGCTGCCGATCGGGAATACGGGAAAGATCTCGAAACTTTTGCTGCGGACAGAACTGGAAACTCAAAACTGATAACTGGAAACTGTTGAATAAAGATTCTTCCACTTCTTTTTGAAGTAGGTCGAAACTGATCTGCCGGTTCGTTGCGTCCTCAGCGGCTTTGCGTAAAACTTCCAAATAGATGCTCCGCGCAAAGCTGACTATCATTTTCTCCGTCGCTGTCATTGCCATTGCTGCCTGCGGTTCATCGGAACCTGCTCGCTTCTCGATCGCCGCGAACTCTGGTTACGAATCCTCTCTTTTTCGCCAGAACTGTGCGATCTGCCACGGACCCGAGGGCGACGGAAAAACGCTCGATGACGGGACCGTCGTCCCGAGCCTTCGGATGGGCGAGTTCAAGAAGAACGGCGAGACCGATATCTACAACCAGATCTCCGAGGGCGCCAACGGCATGACGCCTTTCCGAACGCAGCTTACCGAACGCGAAATGCGCTTGCTTACCGATCTTGTTCATAACAAACTAAGGCAATGAGAATCCTCATCACCGGAGCCAGCGGACTGATCGGCAAGGCCTTGCAGGAGTCGTTTGCCGAGAAGGGATATGAGATGCTGCTCGCGACTCGCAGCGAGCCGAAAAACCCGTCGCAGATCCAGTGGGATGCCGATACAGGCTTTCGTGAAGAGGATCTGGAACGGCTTGAGGGGCTCGATGCGGTGATCCATTTGGCGGGTGAGAACATTGCGGGATTGCGTTGGACCGAAGAGAAGAAAAAGGCGATCCGCGACAGCCGCGTTTTCGGCACGCGGTCGATGATCGAAGCGTTCGACAAGCTCAAAGATAAGCCGAAGACGTTCATCTCTGGTTCCGCGATGGGTTTTTACGGTGATCGCGGTGACGATGAGATGACCGAATCGAGTCCCGCCGGAAAGACGTTTCTCGCCGAGGTCTGTAAGGAATGGGAAGCCGAATCGCGACGGGCTGAGGACCTCGGGATCCGTACCGTATTGCTTCGCACGGGCATTGTTCTTTCAAAGGACGGCGGCGCTCTCGCGACGATGTTGACGCCGTTCAAGCTCGGCGTCGGAGGGGTCGTCGGCGACGGAAAACAGTGGATGAGCTGGGTCTCGCTCGACGATGTTGTCGGCATCATCAACTACGTGCTCGATAATGAGAACGTCCGCGGGGCCGTCAACATCAGTGCGCCTAACCCCGTAACGAATGAAGGATTCACCAAGACGCTCGGCAGCGTTCTATACCGGCCAACGTTCCTTCCGCTTCCCGAATTCGCTGTTCATATGGTATTCGGCGAGATGGGAGACGCATTGCTGCTCGACTCGACTCGCGTGATACCGAAGCGGATGAACGATGCAGGATACGAATTCAAGTATCCAGAGTTGAAAGCTGCTCTGGAGCACGCGCTCGAATAGATCAAGAACCAAGTACCAGAGAGTATCGCCCGCGGCTCGTTGCCTTTCCTGCCTCAAGGTCGCCAACGAGAGCGATGTATTTCTGTTTCCCCTTCGCTAGCGAAATGATCCGCGTGATCTCCTTATCAGTCACGAGCGAATCGTCGATGCCGCTGCTGCGAAGTTCAGTGCGGACATTCTCGACGGTGTTCATCTTTTTCTGATAGACATCCGGATAGACATTCAGCCGGCCGTTCTCTACGACGATGGTGTCGTATGTTATCTCAACGATAACTGGCGTTTCGAGCAGGACGAGTACGGTCTTTTTATTACGCTTTGTCGCCCAGATCTGTTGCGAAGTGATGTCCAGTCCGCGGGCCGCCGCGATCATCTCGGATATCTCATACAGGTCCTTCTGCATAACGCGAATACAGCCGTGCGAGACAAGTCCGCCGAGGTCCTGAGGGCCTTTCGCCTGATGCAGCAGGTAACCATAGCCAAGCGGTATCTTGATCTTGCCCAGCGGATTTCGCGGATCGGTTGGTTCGACGATCTCCCCTGCCTTAACCGTGCTCGACTTCTCGATCCAGTCGCTCGACGGCGGGATCCAGACGGGGTTGAATTCGATCGAGGTTGCGTTGCGAAGACTGACCGGCACAGGAAAGTCGATCTTGCCGACGCCGACGTGATACATCGCCACTTCCTTTCCGCTCTGCCAAACCGTCAATTGAAAAGACGGAATATTCAGCGAGAGTCGAATGTTCGGATCGCTGGGGACGAACGCCGCCGTCTTGATCCCGCCGGTGAGTTTGTCGGATCGTGCCGATTCGCGTTTGGAATCCTGAATATACGTCTGACCCGCGCCGACGGAGGTCATTAAGGCGATGGCAAAAAGGGTGGCTTTGATCATCTTGACTTTGTTGACGGCTGTTCCCGGTTAAGTTGCACGTAGAAGGATCGGGCGGCTCGGGGCGCAATCAGATTCAAATGGAGCGATCTGAAGATTCAGCAAATATTCACCGTCCTCGATATCGTTCGGCACATAAATCATTTCGGTGATGGTGCTGTTGATTCTTGTATCGGCATTTACTTCGCGACTTTCCGGTTCGACGTTCCAGAAGATGCGATGATTCGTGAGTTTGCCGCCGTCGAAGAGCCTGTCTATCGACGGAATATCGACTAGAAGGTGTTTGAAACCGCACTCGACGATGTACTCCATTGCGCCCGATGTGAAATATGACGGAACGTTCCCCTCGCCATACCGGGCGGTTAGTTTCGAGTCATCGTTCGGTCTCGTGCGGACAACCAGAGCAATGTCGGCACCACCTGCGGTAGCGGGTGGTTTGACTTTGCGGATGAGTTCGCGTGAGGTGATGCGGTTCTCTGCTCCAGCTCGTGCCTCGGGTTCTACGGTTACCAATATTGCCGGCACGATCACGTCCTGCAAACACTCCCGAACTGAGATACGCGCATCGGTGATATGGCCGACGCACTCAGTGTGCGTTCCGTTGCAGTGGGGTATGAACGTGTACAGCTCAAAATTAACGCTCCCGCCCTGCCGCGTATCTCCGACGAGCGAACCCGCTTGCACTGCTTCCGACATAGCACCCTCAACACCGTACGCATTCGGCTGCATACCGTTGAACCGAAGCGGTATCGATATATCGATTGGCGTGAATTGATTGAGATCTATTTTCATGCGGGATGTCACAAACTTCGGCGATGCACGTCTTTATCTTAGAATCTAAACGATGGAATCCACAGGGGACAACGAAAAACTAGCGATATTCGACCGGCATCGATCGCGGCTTTTCGGCCTTGCGTATCGAATGCTAGGCACGCCCGACGAGGCCGAGGAGATCGTCCAGGACGCATATATCCGCTGGCATACGACTGATTTGGCGACCGTCGAGAATCCGGAGGCATGGCTCGTGAGTACGACGACTCGGCTCTCGATCGACAGGCTGCGAAAGGCCTCACGTCAACGCGAAACATACATCGGCCCGTGGCTGCCGGAACCTTTGATGATCTCAAACACTCCATCACCGCACGAAGATGTCGAGCTCGCATCCTCACTTTCGACCGCGTTCCTGCTGATGCTTGAACGACTCTCCCCGGCAGAACGCGCAGTATTTCTGCTGCATGACGTTTTCGACTCGAGCTATTCGGATATCGCCAGGATAATGGAACGCGAGGAACCCGCCGTTCGTCAGATGCTCCATCGTGCCCGCCAGCGGGTCCGAACTGATAAGCCGCGATTTGAAGCCGATCGCGATGAGCATCGGCGTCTGGTCGAGCGGTTTTCGAAGGCTGCATATACCGCCGACGAGACGGCTCTACTACAGCTTTTCTCGCCGGACATTTCGGTCGTTACCGACGGCGGCGGCAAAGTAACCGCGGCGAGAAAGGTCGTTCAAGGTCTGCAGAAGGTTATGCGGATATTCACGATCGCTATTCCACCCGCGGCCGGTGGCCTTACATGGAAGCTTGTCGAAATAAACGGCGAACCCGGCGTCATCGAATACTACAACGGCGAACCGTTCGCCGCTAACACGTTTGCAACCGAGAATGGCAGGATCTCAACTCTATATCGCATCATGAACCCTGAAAAACTGCGACTTTTGAAAGAAACTGTATGAGACCTGTCACACGCGATCGACTTGTTCGTCTTTGCTAGTGAACGCTCGAAAAAAGGCGATCTTCAAAAATACACAAGGAGTCATTATCATGAGTGCAAGAATTAATGCGGTTGAGAAAGGAAAGGGTGCCTTCAAGGCGTTATTCGGCTTGAACGCGTACTTGAACAAATCGTCGCTGGAAAAGAATCTGATCGAGCTGATCGACTATCGCGTGTCGCAGATCAACGGCTGCGCATATTGCCTCGATATGCATTCAAAAGACCTTCGCCACGGCGGTGAAACCGAGCAGCGCATCTATCTGCTTTCGGCATGGCGAGAGACGGATCTTTACACCCCGCGTGAAAAGGCCGCACTCGCTTGGGCGGAAGCTGTCACCGAGTTGAAAGGCCGTGAGGTTTCTGATGAGGTGTACGAAACCGTCCGAAAGGAGTTCAGCGACGAAGAAC
>JBEBGW010000077.1:0-14734 GCA_040081025.1 Pyrinomonadaceae bacterium
ATCTTAGGCCCGGCGGCTCCTTCGACGTTCCTGATCGTTTTTTCGTTCAGTCACGCAGCTCGCGAACGACAGGTTCGACGCGGCGAGCCAGCGCGATCAGCGGATCGGTCGAGGTTTCGACCGCCGACGCTGGGCCGTCGAGCAAGGCTTGCCGCGCCGTCGGCTCGGTCAGCTTGGTCTCGCGAACGGCCTTTCGGATTACCTCAGCCGTGTCAGCATCGCCAAAAGCGGCCTTGATGAACGGGTCGTCATTGCCGAGAGTCTTGCGGACTTCCTCGAACCATGCAAGAAGCAGGGCTTCCTCCATTTCAGGATAGATCGGGGCGGGCGAAAGGATGGAACGCTTGAGAGTCTCAAGCCGAACGTCGGTGTATTCCGGGTAACGCTTTTCGTTAGATTTGGCCCTTTCAATGTGCCAGTTGACGATCTGCGAGGCGATCGTGCCGAGCCGCGAGACGGCTATGACCGAGAATGATAAGCGGTTTGATCTGGCCGGCATCGTCTCGTACGCAGTGGCGATGCTCGTCCATGCCGGGGCGTACAGCTTTTCAAGTTCGGGCTTCTCAGCAAGTTTCGCTCGGAGATCTTTTTCCTCGGCCTCCTTCTTTGCAAACTGGCGCGGGTTCAATAGACCATCCTGCTGCCCGGCGAGCCGTTTGAGCGAATTGGCAAACGAACGCATCCCAGGCGACGCTTGGCGCAACTGCTCGGGGCCGAGCTTGGAATAATTTTCAAGGCCGCGTCGCAGTGTTTCCCAGATCTTCTTCTGAGCCGGGTTTCCGAGATCTCGCTGGTACTTCAATTGGGCCACAGTAAGCAGCCGTGCGGTCGAGCCTGGATAGCCCGACACGACGACGAACTCGCCGTCCTTCGGGCCCGATTCGGACCACTTGAGATAGTTCGGAGTCTTAGCCGGCTGGCCGTTCTCATACGCCCGCAGGAATGTGAAATCCAGCGCGTGACGCGGATAGGTGAAGTTGTCATAGTCGCCGCCGAAGAACGCCGCCTGCTCTTCCGGGGCCATTACGAGCCGGATGTCGGTGTAGCGTTTGTTGCGATAAAGCCAGTATTCGCCGCCGCTGTAGAGCGAGATCACGTTGCACGTAAGTCCGGTTGCCGCAACGCAATCCTTTTCGATCCCGGCGATCTCGGCAGTACGCTTCGCGGCGGATTCGGCATCGGTCGCTCCCGACCGGCCAGCGTTATTTACACGATCGGTAACGTTCTCGAACGACTCAAGGATAAGTATCTCCGCATCCTGAGCTTTCAATTCCTCGGCCTGAGTCTTTGCGTAGAAGCCGTTCTTAAGAAGGTCGCGTTCCTTTGTCGAGAGCTTTGCGATGATCGACGAGGCTACGTGATGATTGGTCGCGATCAGTCCGTTCGGCGAGACGAATGCGCCTGAAGCGCCCGGAAATTTCGTCGACGCGAGCCGCACTTTATCGACCCATTCCTTTGACGGTTCGAAATTGTACTTCTCCTTCCACTGTTTCAGCGGCGGATTGTCAAATGTCCACATTCCGTCGTCGGCATGGACAGGGATCGAGAGCACGAGGAGGTTAAGTAGGATGAATGCGGCAAATATTCTTCTCATAGAATTGGCAGCCGAATAGCAGGCTGAGTTTGCAGGAAATTCAAAGGACGGATTATATCAAAGTCCGGCGGGCGAGGCTTATTTCGAGGCGCTTCTATTGCTGTGGCCGTTTCGAATAATGGGAAACTGCTTTACCATAAACGGTGAGCCTCATCATGCCGAGAATACTTGCTGCTTTTACCTTAGCCGTCCTTCTTCTGGCTCATCCCGCTCACTGGATGTGTTTCGAGACTGACCAATACAATCTGCCGCCGACGCCGCTCGCGGATATTGGCGGAGAAGTTTACGAGTACACGCTGGAGAACATCACCAAGGCGATCGAGAAAGTTAACTCGGAGATCGTGGCGAAGCAGGAATGTCTTGATAGACCCGGTTGCGGGAGCACCTCTGATCTTCGGAAACGCCTGGTATATTTGCGGTCTGAAATGGCGGTCGCTCGGGCGGTCTATGACCGACTCGGCTACGGAATAATCGCGTTCGCACGGGCTGGAAACTGGATCAACTCTCACAAATTCCGCGCTCAGCCGGCGCGATATAAAACCAGCTATCGCGACTCGATCTTCGTCTCGATCCCGACGGACTATTTCACGATCAGCCCGACCGTGAAGGTCTACGGCGTTCACTTTGGAACCGACAAGATCGCTCATTTTTTTCAACAGGGATACCAGTATTATCGGATCGCCGGACGAGCGGTCGTGAAGGGCTCGTCGACGCAAGCCGCCGAGTCCACAGCAGTTTCGTGGGGTCGGACGACCGAAAACACGTATTACGGCACGCTCGTTGGCGGCGTTTTCTCAAACGCAGACCTTTTTGCGAATCACATAGGTATGAGGTTTTACGAAGGACTTACAAGGTCCGTGAGGGTCGGCGACATGGCTCGACCGGCAACATTGATTCTAGAGAATGGGCTTTGGAAACTGAATGCCGCGGGAACATCCGAAGAAGTTCTCCTGCGGCCATTCATTTCTGATCATTTGAACGAAGCCTTGAACCCGTCACTCTACATCCCCGGCCTTCGCTCATCGATCCGGGGTATCGTGAAAAAACGAAGCTGCCCGCAATGGCGTGCCGCTTATCCGACAAAAACCCGCGAAGACTTTCAGTCGCTGACCGATTCCCTGAAACTCTGGAACGGCGAGAACTACGGCTACAAGCAGAGCCAGAAATTCGTAACTATCGCCACTACGTGCTTCGACGATTCGACCCGAACCCATTAATCGTCCTTACCGTGCAAGACGAAGATTCCGATCGAGTGAGCGGCTCATGTGCATTTCACGTCGCCATGCCATTTATATGGTGTTTTGTATGCCAGGTGTTCGAACCAGCTCCCGGCTTCTCTTCCATCTATCTCGCTTGGCAATCCTGCAAGATGGCGACCCCAGTGAACCGTTTCATGAAGAACTACTTTCTCGAAATAGGAAGGGTAAGCGTGGTTAAAATCCTCAAAGCCTTCCGCCACACGCGTGTGAACGTAAATGTAGTTTAGTTTCGACCGGTCGCATTCGCCCTGGTAGATCCCGTCGATCACCATATAGCCCTTCACGAGTTTCTCGACCATCAACCTTGGATAGGTACCCGCACTCAATGCGAGTTTCACCAAGTCTTCGTCGCCAATACATTCGACCAACGCGGAATAGATCCTGGAAGTCTTTGATAATCCCACGATCCTGGATCGCATATGATTCCCACATTTTGGGAATTGCCCGTCTCCAAAAAACATCATAGCCATGAGCCTCCCAACCAGACTTGAGGGACGGCATTCTGGAGAATGAACTTCACACTAAAAGGCCGACCACTCTAATTCAGTGGACGGCCTTTGCATGTATGTTTTGCAAGTTTTTGCTTTCGAGTGTTCCGCTAAACAAGCACCGACCGAAGTTTCTCCATTGCACCTTCGAGAACTTGATCCTCGCGGGCGATGCAGATACGAACGAACGGATCCCACAGATCAGTATCGGCAAATGCGGAGCCAGGTGTCATCCCTACTCCTGCATCTCGCATCAGCATTTCGTTGAAGGCGATGGCGTCGTTGTGACCTTCGGGGATGCGGGCCCAGATGTAGAACGCCGAACCGGAGTCGTAGAGGTCAAAGCCGAGTTCTTTCAGGCCGCTGCCGAACGATAGACGCTTCGCGTCGAACTTATCGCGTAGCTTGGTGTAGTAATCTCCGTCAGCCATCAGCACCTTGGCGAGCGCCGCTTGGAGGGGTGTAGCCGGGCAGACGTAGATCACGTTCGCGGCGTTGTTGACCGGTGCGATCAGATCGCCCTTGCCGTAAGCGTAGCCGAGCCGCCATCCCGAGATGTTCCACGACTTTGAGAACGAGTTGACCGTTATCGTCCGCTCCAACATCTCGGGCAACGACGCGATCGGGGTGTGCGGATTCTCGCCCGTGACGTAATGCTCGTAAACCTCGTCGGAAATGACAAGCAGATCGAGTTCTTTCGCGACCTCCGCGATAGCTTCCAATTCGGTCTGCGACATCACCTTGCCGCTCGGATTCGCCGGCGAGCAAACAATGATCGCCTTCAGCGGATATTCGCTGCGATCCTTTAGGTGCTTGGCTCGCGTAAACAGGGCGTCTTTCTCGAACTGCAGATTCTCATCGAGTTCAAACGTCTCCGTCTTACCGCCAAACTCCTCGAGAATGCGCCGGTGATAGGGGTAGTAGGGCTCGAAAACGAGAGCTGACTTCCCTCGCAGATAAGCCTGAGCGATACCGATCAGAGCTCCGGTTCCCCCGTTTGTGACCATCACCTCGAACGGGCGAGCGTCAGCGTCGATGTCGATATTGTTGTATCGCTTGATCTTCTCGGCGACTGCTTTTCGCAGAGTTTCGTCGCCCTCGCTGCCGCCGTAATGATTCTGGCTCGCGGAGATAATATCTGCTGCTTCCTTTGCAAGTTGAGGATCTATCGGCAGCTCCGACTGTCCCTGAACAAGGTTGCCGCTCGGCGGCACAAGACGCGTGATCGCACGGATATCCGGCTTCACTTTCTTCACTTTTGCTTCGGTCATAAGCAGTTAGAATATCAATTCTGGTATTATTTTTCTAAAGCCCTATTTCTGGAGATTCCCGAGAATGATACGCCCACAGTTTTGGCTACTACTTATCGCCTTTTGTCTCGCTTTCATTTCCGCCGGCGCATCGCCGCAGCCCACCAAGAGCGGATTCGAGAGTAGCGAAGGATCGTTCTGGGTTGCCGTCGAGGGTAAACCTACGGCCCGCGCTCGTGCGCGTTTTGATTTGGGTACATTTTCTTTAGACGGTGAGTCACTGTCTTGGAAGGAGGAAGACGGTACGTTTACAAGCCTGGATCATTTCTATGTTTTCCGGGAACGGCCAAACCTGACCGCGGCGGAGAAAGCCTCGATCGTTGATCAATACAAGAAGGTGACAATAAAGCAGTTTGCTGATTTGAAGATTCCCACATCCGAAGTGCCGTATACCTTTGCCGGGTCAAAGGGTGCTGAGATTCGAGGAGTTGCGGCAAGAAAGTTAGTCACGCGAATCTTTTTCTCGGGGAGCCGTCTAGTTTCCTTCTCGTATGTTCGTGAATCAGCCGATTTCGACGAACACGTCGCTCTCCTTAACACCTTCCGGCAGCTCACCAAGGCAGAGCACAGTGCTGCGCTGATCAAGGACCTTACTCCCGAGAGCTTTTCTGCCTCGCCGCGCGATACGCGTTGGCAGAATGATCTTCTCTCGGCGGGGATCAGGGGAAATGTTCGTCGGATTTTCACCGAGTATCAGGAATCGACCGAGTCCCCTCGCTTTCCGTCGAGCGACGAACGCTTTGGCCGGAGTGGCGATCTGGAGATCGAGATCGAGTATTTTGACGAACACCCTTCCCATTTCAGGACATTAGGTTGGCTAGAAGGCAAGCGAGTAGTGAGGGCGGAAAGTACGATGTTTCGTCTAGGTGAACCTGGTCCGAATGAAAAACAGATCACAATGATAACTGACATTGGTCCGCCCCCGACAGAAGAGGAACTCAAGATTCGGGACACTCGATTCGATAGTCGATACGAGAGGACCTACGACAGCGAAGGTCGCATCGTCACCGAGAAGACGATCGGAAATCAAGGCCGCATTTACAGTGTCAAGACCTTCTCTTGGAAGCCGGAGCAGAAGGTTACAGTGTCCGGCGGCGGTCGCGGTGATTTCTACAACAAGACCATCGAGGTAATTGGAGCAGATGGGCACGTTAGCGAGGAGCGAAGTTGCGACGAAACTGAGAAAGAATGCGACATATCGTTGTACAAATATGAGAACGATCCTAAGGGGAATTGGATCGTGAAACGCTCATTTGAAAAACAAACGGTTCGAGGGAAGGTCTCGCTGAAGCCTTCCGGTACTTATTTCCGAAAAATCGAGTATTTCGATTAACCCTCGATTCGCGGCTTGCTCACGTAAGTGTTCCCTTTCACCCAAAATCTCCACGGAAGATCCGCATCCTCGCCCGCGTAGTCGATGCCGATGCGCTTGCCGACGGCGATCTCGTCATCGGTGAAGGAGCGATGATTCTCGATCCAAATCCGGCTGCCTTCGACGAGGTCCTCGCCGTTGAACGAGCGGTCGATGCCGAGTGCGATGCAGAGCTTTCCCGGACCGGAGGTTAGGTTCGTATCTTTCATCGAACCTCGCCGTTGCCGCATTACATCGATCCCTTCGAGCGGTTCGACGGCGCGGATCAGCAGGACATGCGGATGATCGGTCGGCCCGAGTACGACGTTTAGCTGATAGTACATCCCGTAAACGAAGAAAACGTATGCGTGTCCGCCCGGGCCGTATGTGACTTCATTCCTCGCCGTCCGACGCCCGCCGTAGCTGTGCGCGGCCCGATCGCTGACGCCGCAATAGGCTTCCACCTCGACGATCATCCCTGAGACGCGTTCGCCATTCTCGTTCGGGACGACAAGTAATTTGCCAAGCATCTGCTTCGCCGCTGAGATCGTGTCGTCGGTCGAAAAGAATTCGGTTGGGAGTCGCGGGTTCGGAACGCTTTTTGCCATCTCTCTAATGTGAACCCAGGAACGTTCGCAAACGATACACTCTTGTGTCGCAAGCGATGCTCAACGGATAGCATAGGAGAAAGTAAAATGAACGTAAAAGATGTAATGACCGCCGATCCGGTTTGCTGTACGGCGGATATGGGCTTGCAAGAAGTAGCAAGATTAATGTTGGACAATGATTGTGGATGTATTCCGGTCGTTGATGGAAAAAAGACGAAGAGACCGCTTGGAACAATCACGGATCGCGATATTACGATCAGGACCGTTGCTGACGGAAAAAATCCGATCGAATTGACGGTTTCGGACGCGATGAGCCCGAACGCGATCACGGTAACGCCGCTGATGTCGTTGGATGAGTGCTGTGATCTGATGGAGAAGCATCGGGTCAGGAGACTCCCGGTTATCGATGAGGCGGGAAAATGCTGCGGCATCATTGCTCAGGCCGACATCGCTGTAAATGCCGGTCAACGAAAAACGGCTGAGGTCGTTCAGGAAGTTTCGAAAACTGCCGTCGCGTAATGCCTGCAAAGGCGAGCGATTTGTTACAATTCCTTGGAATGTTCAGATCGCTCGCAAGCATCTTTTTTTTATTATCATCATTTGCCGCTGCCCAGACAGCGGATGCTATTCTCGCGACCGCGACTGGCAAAACGTTCACGGCAGCCGACCTTTCGCCAGAGGTCAGAGGGCAGTTCACAAATCAGAAAAAGGCGCTTGAAGACACACGTAATCAGCTGCTCGGCCAGATGATCGCCCATGAACTGCTCGATACCGAGGCGAAGGCTGGCGGATCGACGCGTGAAAAGCTCCTGGCTGCTCAGCGAGCCAAAGTAGTCGAACCGACCGCGGCTCAGATCCAGGCCGTATATGACGCAAATCAGGCAGCCATCGGCAGTCGGCCGCTTGCAGATGTACGACCGGAGATCGTTTCCTTCCTTCGGCGCGACCCCGAACAGAAGGCGGTTGGAGACTATATCGCCTCGCTGCAAACCAAGTACAAGTATGCGGCCGGAAAAAGCATAAACGCTGTTGATCTAAAACCGCTCGATGTCGTCGCAACGCTGGATGGAAAGCAGATCACCGCACAACAATTCGATACGAAGAACCGACTCGCTCTCAACGAATTTCTTCACCACACCTACGAGCACCTTCGAGGCGACCTTGAGATCGCGATCCTGAACGCCCTCATCGTCGAAGAAGCGAAGGCGAAGAACGTCGAACCCGGTGCGATAATCGCGGATGAGGTGACGGATAAGCTTCGCGAGTTTTCGGACGAGGAACGGGAGCGGCTCGAATCGGGCTTGATGGATCGGCTCTTTGTAAAGTACGAAGTGAAGATACTGCTCAAAGAGCCTGAGATCATTTCGCAGACGATCTCGACTGCCGGCGATCCGTCGATCGGACCCGCGACGGCTCCGGTAACGATCGTGATGTTTAGCGATTTTCAGTGTCCTGCGTGCGCGCGAACGCATCCGGTTTTGAAACGAGTGATGGCGGAGTTTCCCAGCAAGGTGAAATTGGCCGTTCGCGATTATCCGCTTGAGAGTGTCCACCCGAATGCCTTCAATGCCGCCCTGGCCGCGAACGCAGCGTCAAGGCAGGGCAAATTCACCGAGTACGCGGAGAAGCTCTACACAAATCAGGACTCGCTCGACAAGGTTTCGCTGATGAGGTTTGCGACGGAACTTGGTTTGAATGCAAAACAGTTTGAGATAGACTTTAGCGACGCCGAGGCCGCCGCCCAGATCAAACAAGACGTCACCGATGGCGAGGCTCACGGCGTTGGCAGCACTCCGACGATCTTCGTAAACGGAGTGAAGGTCCATAGCCTCTCAGCCTCGGCTTTTCGACGGGCCATTAACCGTGCATTAACCAAATAGTATGCGCTTTTATCTGATCTTTCTGCTCGCTGTCGCGTCATTCTCGTGTGGAAATACTCCGAACGAGAACGGAATTAACAAACCGCCGGTGAATGCCAATACCAAAATTGCCGCAGTTCCCGTTTACGATTTCCAGATCGTGAAGGAATATCCGCACGACGTGACCGCGTTTACGCAAGGCTTGGAATACCACGATGGATTTTTGTACGAAGGTACCGGCGGCAGCCGCAGCAACCCCGTACAGCCGAATGATGCCAAGATCTATTCGTCTCTGCGCAAGGTGGAGTACACAACGGGCAAGGTACTGCAAAAACACGATGTGCCCAGCGATTTTTTCGGCGAGGGCATCAGCGTTTTAGGCGACAAAATATTCCAGATCACCTGGCACGAAGGCACCGCGTTTGTCTATAACCTGAGTGACTTTAAACTGCTCAAAGAGCTTCGCTATCCCGGACAAGGTTGGGGGCTCACAAACGACGGAACGAACCTTTACATGAGCGATGGCACGCATGTGATACGTGTGGTCAGCCCGGAAGATTTCAAGAACGTTCGTCAGCTTGTGGTCACCGACGAATCCGGCAAGCCGATCATGAAGCTCAATGAACTCGAGATGGTAAACGGCGAGATCTGGGCGAATATCTGGCAGACGGGCTGGATCATTCGAATAGACCCGCAGACGGGAAAACTTCTCGGACGCATCGACATCAACAAACTTGCTGACGACGTCAAGGAGAAAGATGATGACGCGGACGTGTTAAATGGAATCGCCTACGACAAGGCCGGCGACCGCCTTTTTATCACAGGAAAGCTCTGGAAGAAATTATACGAGATCAAGGTGTCGGTACGATGAACCAAGACGACCACGAGAAGTTCATGACTCGCGCGATCGAGTTGGCACAGGCTGGAGTCGATGGAGATCTCGGTGGACCGTTCGGATGCGTGATCGTGAAGGATGGTGAGATCGTCGGTGAGGGAAACAATCGGGTAACTTCAACTCTCGATCCGACGGCTCATGCCGAGGTTGTTGCGATTCGCGAAGCCTGTAAAAATCTCAACTCGTTTCAGCTCGACGGCTGTGTCGTTTACACCTCCTGCGAGCCGTGCCCGATGTGCCTCGGGGCGATCTATTGGGCCCGGCCGACGAGCATTTTTATCGCCTGTAATCGTCAGGACGCTGCCGAAGCGGGTTTCGACGACGAATTTATTTACGAAGAGATCAGCAGCCCTGACTTTGCTTCGAGAAAGGTTCCGATCTCGATGTTGATGCGTGACGAGGGGCTCGAAGTCTTCAAAAATTGGATCGAAAAACCGGATAAGGTCGCGTATTGAGTACTTTTTACTTATAACTTCTCACTTATTTCGGAGAAGTTCTGATCGATGTCCAACACCTATCTCTATTTACTTATCGCCCTGCTCGCGGGAGCGATGATGCCGACGCAAGCAGCGACGAACAGCAAGATGTCGCTGTTTGTCGGCAGCCCAATACTGGCCGCATTTATTTCTTTTCTGGTAGGGACTGCCGCTCTGTTCGTATACGCGCTTTTGTCGGGCGAAACGCTTGCATCGCTCGTCGAAGCGAGAAACGCTCCGCCGATCGCGTGGATAGGCGGATTTCTCGGAGCATTCTTCGTCGCATCCGCTGTCATTCTCGTTCCGCGGATCGGTGTCGCGATGACGTTTAGCCTGTTCATCGCCGGCCAGATGATCGTGACGCTTGTGATAGATCACTTCGGGTTGTTGGGAGTTCCGGTAAAGGAAGTTAGCCTTGCCCGGCTCGGCGGGGTTTTGCTGATCACTGCAGGTGTGGTGCTTATCAGACGGTTTTGACGTAAGAGATTAGACTGACAGGATGCAGAGGATATACAGGATAAACAGGATTGATCGATCCTGATATCAGAATATCCTGCCTATCCTGTTCATCCTGTTTGAATCTATCTTGTGATCGAGTTCATCCTAAACAACCAGGACATAACAACCGATCTGCCGTCGGGCATGACGGTTCTCGATTTTGTGCGCTCTCGCCAGAATCTTAAGGGCACGAAGATCGGCTGCCGCGAGGGCGATTGCGGAGCATGTACGGTCCTGGTCGGCGAGTTGGTCGATGAAAAGGTCCGGTATCGTTCGATGACCTCGTGCCTGATGCCGCTCGCGAACGCCGCCGGTAAACACATCGTAACCATCGAAGGCATCAACCCCGCTGATGGTTCGCTCACGCCGGTTCAGCAAGCCATGGTCGATGAAAGCGGGACGCAATGCGGATTCTGCACGGTAGGATTTGTGGTGTCGCTGACCGGCCATTGTCTCAGTACCACGCGTGTCAGTAGCCCGCACGTAAGTAAGGGCGCCGTTGAACAGGCGGTCTTGTCGATCGACGGCAACATCTGCCGCTGCACCGGCTACAAATCGATCGAGCGAGCGGTGCGGGTTCTGTCAGAACCGCCTGCCTCAGCGGGCGGCCAGAAAGCCAGCGAAGAGTCCTCGTACGTTCCACCCTATTTCTCAGGTATTCGGTCTAGACTCGAGGCTCTTAATGCAACTGCATCTTCAACCCCGGAAGGAACTGACCACCCGCTCACGCAGGTGGTTCCGACATTCGTTGCCGGCGGAACGGATACCTACGTTCAGAAGCCCGACTTTTTCACCGACAATGAATCCGAGCATCTCTTCTACGACGATGCTCTTCGCGGCATTCGCGACCTCGGCGAATATATCGAGATCGGAGCTTCCGCGGCCGTCACCGACCTTCTCGAATCGCCGGTGATGAACGCGATCTTTCCGGATCTCTACAAGCACCTGAAGCTCGTCTCATCGACGCCCATCCGCAACATGGCAACGCTTGCAGGCAACTTCGTCAACGCCTCGCCGATCGGCGATATGACCGTCTGGTTCCTCGCTTTGGACGCGTCGATCTTCCTAGGAACGCAGGCGCCCTCGCCTGCATCGCCGCAAAGAGGCGAACCGACGGACACGGTTTTTCGCGAGATCCCGCTAGCCGATTTCTATCTCGGCTACAAACAGCTCGCGAAGGCCGACGACGAGATCATCACGGCGATCCGATTCAAGAAACCGTTCGGCGATTTCCGATTCAATTTCGAGAAGGTCTGCAAGCGGACGTATCTAGACATCGCCAGCGTAAACACGGCGATCTCGCTGAAACTGTACGAGGCCGGCCCGCCCGTGCCTTCGGTCCTGCTGTCTGAGATCGAAGCTCCAAAACCACGGATCCAAACGGCGCACGTCGCGGCAGGCGGCGTTGCGCCGATCCCTTTCTATTTGCGGAAGACGTCTGCGTTTCTGATCGACAAGGAAGTCTCTGAAGAGACGATCGAACTGGCACTAGAGATCATACAAGATGAGATCTCTCCGATCTCCGATGTCCGCGGCTCCGAGGATTACAAACGACTGCTCCTCCGCCAGCTTTTTCGAGCGCATTTCGAGGAGATGTTTGGGATATGAAAAACGCCTTGGACATTCTGGGAATCATCGCGTCCGTAGCGATTCTGTGCGTATTAGCTGCGATCGCTTACTTTTATCTAACAAATAGGACAATGGATCAGACGCTTGCCGAAAACCTTCCTGTTTCGACCACCTCGACGGAAATCGTCGCTGAACCGCCATTGACCGCCTTCAGAAGATCTCAAGAACTCTTGATCTCGATTCCAAATTACGCACTTGATCGCGGTGAGAAATTACCGCGGGGTCAGATACATCTGCCTGATGGGCGGATCGCAAGCCCGGAAGTCGAAGGAACCGATAAGGACGGTAGTCCTGTTCGGTTTCATTTTCGCGGTCACACCTTGAGCGAGCGAGACTATATCGTCTTCACGCCGGTCGAAGATCTGGACAGGAAGGAAGTCACGAAGATCCGAATAAGCAGCAATGAATCGTTCACCGCCGAAAAGATATTCTGGCGGAACAGAAACCCAAAATAGTGCAGAACATCGACTCACATTCGCACGTTCGCGGCGAGAGCGTTTATCTCGATGACATTCCGCTTGTTGAAGGGACGCTGTTTGCGTGTGTGTTTGATTCGCCGGTAGCTCATGGAAAGCTATTGAGCGTGGATACGAGTCAGGCGGAAGGGTCAGAAGGTGTTTATCGGATCATCACGGCCAAGGACCTGATTGGCGAGAATCAGATCGGCGGGATCGTCCCGGACGAACCGCTGCTTGCAGACGACGAGGTGCATTTTCGAGGGATGCCGATCGCGGTCGTGTTGGCAGAAACAGAAGAGTTGGCACGTAAGGCCGCGAAGAAGATCACCGCCGAGATCGAGCGGCTTCCGGTCGTGACCGATCCACGTATTGCGGCGGCGAATGGCGATCTGATCGTCCCGCCGAAGAAGTTCGTGCTTGGCGATACTAACGCCGCGTTCGAAACTTGCGAACACGTCTTCGAAGGTCGTACGGAGCAGAACGGACAGGAGCATCTCTACGTTGAAACGCAGGGTGCGTATGCCGTCCCGACCGAGAACGGCGGAGTGCGAGTGTATTCGTCCACGCAGGGTCCGACGGCTGTGCAGCGCGCCGTCTGTCGAGTAACTGGACTTCCGATGCATCAGGTTGAGGTTGATGTTCAGCGGCTCGGCGGAGGATTTGGCGGCAAAGAAGATCAAGCGAATGCGTGGGCTGCGATCTGCGCCGTCGGGACGCAGCTAACGAAACGGCCCGTCAAATACGCTCTGCACCGGATGGAAGACATGCGGATGACCGGCAAGCGGCATCCGTACTCGTCGGACTACAAGATCGGCCTCGACAAGGATCTGAAGATCGTTGCCTATGAAGCGACGTTCTACCAGAACGCCGGAGCATCCGCCGACCTCTCGCCGCCTGTTCTCGAACGCACGCTTTTCCATTGCACCAACAGCTACTTCATCCCGAACGTTACCGCGACCGCTTATTCGTGCCGGACGAATCTCCCTCCAAACACAGCCTTTCGCGGATTCGGGGGGCCGCAGGGAATGTTCGTGATCGAATCAGCTATCGTTCACGCGGCTGAGAAGCTCGGTGTATTGGCGTCCGAGATTCAACGAAAGAACCTGATCGACAACGGGGACGAATTCCCATACGGTCAGATCGCCGAAAGCGACGCTATCACGAGTTGGGAACAAGGCGACGGGAGGTTCGATTTCGCGGCGCGGCAGAATGAAGCGGATGAGTTCAACGCAACCTCGAAATATTTAAAAAAGGGCGTCGCGCTGATGCCGGTTTGCTTCGGCATCTCGTTCACCAAGACGCCGATGAACCAGGCCCGCTCGCTCGTTCACGTTTACACGGACGGCAGCGTGGCGGTTTCGACTGGTGCCGTTGAAATGGGCCAGGGCGTGAACACGAAAATTGCGCAGGTCGCGGCAAAGGTCTTCGGGCTGCCGATAGAATCAGTAAGGGTTCACACGACAAACACTCTCCGCATCGCCAATACATCACCGACCGCCGCATCCGCGGCCGCCGACCTGAATGGCAAGGCAACGCAGCTCGCGTGCGAGATGATCGCACACCGTCTAAAAGAAATTGCCGCCCCGCTGGTCGAGGCGGAAACGGCTGAAGCCGTCACTCTTATCGATGGCTTTGTTCATCGCAACGGCGAGCGAACTTCGCTCGACTGGAAAACGCTGGTGATGGACGCTCACTTACAGCGCGTCAACCTAAGCGAGCACGCCCATTACGCAACGCCCGGGATCAATTTCGATTGGGGCACGGCAAAGGGGCATCCGTTCGCCTACCACGTTTACGGCACGGCGATCGTCGGAGTTACGGTTGATTGCCTTCGCGGCCGGTATGAGGTCGACTACGTAAAGTGCTGTCACGATTTCGGCACATCGATGAACACCTCGGTCGATAACGGCCAGATCGAGGGTGGGATCGTTCAGGGCATCGGATGGATGACAATGGAAGAGGTCGTTTACGACGCGGACGGCAAACTCCGCTCCAACGCTCTGTCGACCTATAAGGTTCCCGACATTCATTCAGTCCCGAAAGAAATTGCAATTCTTCCGCTCGAAACGGATCGCGAAAATCTCGCCGTGCTCAACTCAAAAGCCGTCGGCGAACCACCGCTGATGTACGGCATCGGAGCCTACTTCGCGATCCGCAACGCGATCAAAGCTTTCCGCGATTGCTCGCCCGACATCGACGCACCGTTCACGCCTGAGAAGGTGCTGATGAATCTCTATTCCAAGTAAGAATTCAAACAGGATATACAGGATGAACTTGATAGAGATCCTGTGTATCGGTTCATCCTGTCC
>JBEBGW010000397.1:0-3918 GCA_040081025.1 Pyrinomonadaceae bacterium
AGCGGGGCCGGCTGCACTTCCGGTCGTGGCAGCGTCACCGTTTGCTCGGCCGGAAACCTTCGACGAAGCCGACTTACTTGGCTGCTGGCCAAAGGCCGCAACTGTCAGAGCTAACACTAATCCGATCAAAAAATATGTCTTCTTCATTCCATTACTCCTTAATTACAAAGAAATACGTTATCCATCGGATCGTAAATGTTCCGATGATCGAGGAGAGTTCGATCGGAGGCAGTCTATTAATAGACGCTTGAGAAATCCTTGAGGTTGACCCCTGTCATCGCAAAAAACGCCTCTCTACAAGCCGAATTCAAGTTTTTCTCAAGAATCATCAGCTATGTTTATCACGCTATGACAATGGCGATCTTCCGCGACAACGACAGCGAAAATTACGAGTTTGTGACCTCGGTGGTCACCTCGGATAGTTACGAGGTCCCTAGATCCGTGGAAATGCCGCTTATTGGAGCAAAACTCCGAACTCCGAACATGTCGGACGTCGTTGACCGGAAGTGGCTGCTGGAAATGCTCGATCGTTCGATCAAAAACTCGACGGCGACGCTGCTTGTGGGGCGGGCGGGTTCCGGAAAAACAGCGCTGGCCGCGAATTTTGCTCGCGGCCGATCAGATCATAGCTGGTACTCGATCGATGCTATCGATGCGGACTGGAACGCGTTTCAGCGCTATTTTCGGGCCGCTCTGACTGCGGAAAGCAAGGATTCCCGGGGGAAAAGAGCAATAAACGAAATCGCGTTCAGCTCCCAGCCTGTGGAGCTTTTCGCCGACATAACAGCCGCCCTCGAACTGGATGAGAGGGAGTGGCCGTCATTGATCGTATTGGACAACGTCCATCATCTTTTCGACTGCTGCTGGTTCGAGGAGTTTTTCGCCTTTCTGATCGCCTCGCTCCCTCACACATCGCATGTGATTTTATTGAGTCGCAGCAAACCTCCGACACCGGTTTGGCGGTTGCGATCCAAACAGGTTCTGAACGTAATAGACGAAGAGTCCCTCGCTTTCTCGCCGACAGAAGCTGTCGAGCTTTTCGCGAAGAACGGCCTCAACAGGGATGTTGCGGTCAAGGCCCAGGCTCAAACTTTCGGAAGACCGGCGGATATGATCGCGTTCATCGAGTCCGCCGCTGTTACCGCAAGAGAGTCCCAACGGATCGCATAAGCTCCGATTTTAATTCCCCCCTGTGCAATAATCGTGTTCGCGTCACCAGCAGATCGATCAATGCAGCGACCGAGCCTTTTCCTGAGCACGAAGCTTATGCCCCCGCGCGCGGTTTCCGACATATTGTCGCGGCCGCGGCTTATGCGCGCACTCGAAGGAAACCTTCAGTCACCGATCACGCTGGTCGCCGCCGATGCCGGCTGCGGCAAGACAACTCTTATTTCCGAGTTCATTCGCAACCAAACGCGGCCAACGGTTTGGTATCAGCTCGACCACACAGACGCCGAACCGAGCGCATTTCTCGGCTACGTCACCCGCGGGATCAAGAATGTAGTTCCCGATTTCGGTGAAGCGATACTCGAATACCTCGCTGATGCTAATGAGGAACTGCTTCGAACGCCCGAGCGGGCCGCGGACCTGCTCATCAACGAGATACTTGAGAGCGTCGAGCAGCCGCTGATAATCGTCCTCGACGACTATCACCACATCGGCCGCGAGACAGTGGTTCACCGCATCGTCGACCGCCTTCTGCAATATTCATCCGACCTTGTCCACCTGATGATCACAACTCGGGATCTGCCTCCGCTTGCGATGATGCGTCGCCGGGCCCAGGATTCTGTGCTTATTCTTACGCGAGACGACCTGCTCTTCACCGACGCAGAGGTAAAGGATCTGTTCAGCAAGACGTTGGGGATCGACTTGGCAAGCGATGAGCTCGAGGCTTATCGCGACCGAACGCATGGATGGGTTACGGCCCTTCAGCTTGTAAAACAGGTAGCTGAGCAGGAACGGCATTTGGCGGGCGAGAAACCGGTGAATCTGGTCGAAATGCTTCAGCGGTCCGAAAAGGATATTTTTGACTACTTCGCCGAAGAAGTGTTCACAAGAGAGGCCGAATCGGTCCAACAACTGCTTCTATCCATCGCTCTTCTGGATTCTTTGCCGCTCGAGACCTGCAGCGTACTATTCCCGGATCTCCGATGTTCGGCTATGCTTCCGGAGCTCTCGCAAAAGAACGTTTTTCTTACGGTTTCAGGCGACGGCCGATCGGGAGAGGAGTATCGGCTGCATCCGCTATTTCGGGATTTCCTGTTGCGCCGTCTGCGTTCATCCATAGGTCGCGCAGGAATTGCGAAAGAGCGAATGAGGATTGCTGGGATCTTTCTGGCGCAGAATAACTGGCAGAATGCCCTTCCGTTTTTGCTTGACGCAGAGGATTTTGAGGAAGCCGCAAGGCTCATTGCCGATTATGGCGCCGATCTCATCGCGGCAGGGGCATTCGTAACCCTGGATACCTATGCCTCGCGGATACCCGCGGAGTTTCTTCGGCTTCACCCGGAATCACTGTTGCATGCGGCAGAAGTTGCGCGAATACAAGGAAACATCGATCGCTCGACCGAATTGCTGAACGATGCGATCAAGATCTTTCACGATTTCAAGAATGAAGCGGGCGAGGCGGAGGCTCTTCAATCTTTGGCGAGCATCGCACGCCGTCGCGGCGACATTTCAAGAGCCCTGGAATATCTCGACCGGGCCGAGACTCTCGCGCAGGCGGACTCCGAAACATCGCTCAAGTGTGCGAACACGCGTGGTCTGTGTTTGATCTCTGATGGAAAATGGGTCGAGGCCGAGCAGCAGTTTCGCTTCGCTCTTGAGCTCGCCGAACAGCAGGGGAATCGACATTACCAGCGCCTGGTGATGCACAATCTCGCTCTTCCACCCGGCTTTCGCGGCGATTTCGGTGAAGCCCTGCGATGGTTTCGGCGGATGTTTCGCGACGATGATGGTGCGAAGCAATTGCCGCAGGAAGCCATCGGTCATCTCAACGTGGCGCGACTGCATCTTTACCGCGGCGAGTTTGACGAAACTGCCCGCCACCTGGAGCGCTCACTCGAGATATGTCAGATGTTCAATTTGAGGTTGCTGCGGCCGGAGATATTCGAAGCTTACGGGAACTACTATCGCGACACTGACGATATCGCCCACGCCGAAGAGTTCTACGAACGCGCCGCGAAAGCTTACGATGAGGTGGAGATCGATCCCTCGACCAAGGAGTTGAACGAAGAACGAGCGCGATTGTTGATCCGCCGCGGAAACCTGCGTCGAGCCAGGGCGTTACTCGAATCTCTTATCGAGGCACGCGTCGCAAGATCGAACACGACAGGGATCATGACCGCAGGGCTAGGTCTCGGACAGATCGATCTGCTTGAAAAGAAATTCGACGGCTTGTCGGAACGTGTCACCGAACTGCACAAGTATTTTCACGAAGCCAATCACCACTACGACGAAGCACTGGCTGCCCTACTGCTCGCGGAAGTGATGCTGGCGGAAGGACGCGAGGGCGAGGCAGCAGGGCTTGTTAACCGGGTCCTGGACCTCTCTGCCCGTTACGACTATGATTTTTGGCTGAAACGAGAGATCCGCAGAAACACGGCACTGTTTGCAATCGAGGAGATCGCGGAGCGGCTACCCGCCGACCTACGGGTCGAATTGGCCGAGCCGCCGGAGGAGGCGGCCGGTAAGAGCACCTTTACCTCCGGACCGGTTTCGCTGGTCATTGACCTGGCGATCAACGTCTTGGGTCCGGTCGATATTCTTCGAGATCCGTCACAGCCGTTCGCTCCGGACGCGTGGACGACCCGCCGAGCGCGCGACATTTTCTGCTTTATCGCGACGAGCAAACACCGCCGCGTCGCCAAAGACATACTGATCGATACGTTTTGGCCCGACGACGACCCCAAAGTAGTC
>JBEBGW010000078.1:0-14646 GCA_040081025.1 Pyrinomonadaceae bacterium
GAGGCGTTGCCGGGAACGGTGTGAGCTGGCCGAAGACCGGAAGGCCCGGAGCCCACGATTCGATCTCGTCAACGGTTCGGGCTGAAACGCCAACCGTGTCGTTATCCATTCCAAAAATGAACGACGTGATAGCAAAAATGTTGCGGCGTGCGAGGCCATCGAGAACGGCCTGGTAATTTGCGGGTTTCGAGAACTGCTTGTTCACGTCCGCCATGTTCGCCGGGTCGATCGACTCCATGCCGATAAAGACCCACTTCCCGCCGGCGTCCGCGATAAGATCGACCAATTCTTCGTCAGCAAGCAGATTCGCCGAAATCTGAGCGACCCACGGCAGCGTAGCTCCCGCCGCGATCATTTCCCGAAGTAGACCTTTCAAGCGTTTCTTGTTGATGGCGAGGTTGTCGTCGATGAAGAAGACCGCGATCTGGCCCTTTTCCTGTTTGGCTCGAGCCTTCAGGCGAAGCAACTCTTCGATAACACTTTCGTTGGTGCGGAATCGGATCGAATCGCCAAAGAATCCGGTGACCGTGCAGAACTCGCAGCCGTACGGACATCCGCGGCCGGTTTCGATCGGCACGACGAAGAACTGGCCCCAGCCTTCACCCATTTTGGACATCACCGGCTGAAGGAATTTCGGTACCAGCGAGAACTGTTCGAGATCAAGCGTTTCCCAGGGGATGTGCGGATAGGGCTGAAGGGTCGGTTTGACGTCGTTGCCTTTCGTGTCGGTTTCCGGCTGGTAGACTTCCTTCAATTCGCCGCGGGCAGCATCTTCCACGATCAGCGCCCAGGTCGCATCAGCTTCGCCGAGTGCAACTGCATCGGCGTGACGCGGTCCGCCATCTTTCCCCAATGCCTCGTCCGGACACTCGGTAACGTGCGGGCCGCCCATCACCACTTTGATCCCGGCTTCGCGAAGTGCGTCGGCCACGAGATACGCGCGCGCGACCATTCGCGTCATCGAGCCGATCCCGACCAGTCCGATGTCCTCGTCCTTACAGAACTTCACTAACTCTGGCCGCGTCATCGCTTTCGCGTTGCCGTCGATGAGGATCACTTCGTGCTCCTTCGGCGTCAACGACTGCAAAAGAAACATCCAGAGGTGCGGCATAAAATTGCGCGTCACCCCGTTATCCGGGTTGTAAAGCAAGATCTTCATGGTAAGTCACCTCGTTTGCGGTTCAACGCACCGTTCCAAGCTGCTGCAAACATGCAAACGAATGGAATGGATCTCGAAAAAGCGGCCCGTTAATCTCTAGCAAGTTCCGAAAAAATGAAAACTGCCCGAAAATTTTCGCTTGCAGACTATCACACTTCGATCTACCGCTATGTGCGGTAGCGAACATTCGAATCAAATTTTAACGAGGAAAAGTTTTGATTCAAGGACGCGTTCGGATTTGATCTTGCCGTGTCCGGAAGACTCCGGGACAATTCGAGACCGATACTACGCGAACCTCTCGTATCATCTCATTTTCCCGGGGTCTTTCCTATTTCAGAAATATCTTTTTGACCAACGGGAAGAAGAGGCCTTCAGGAAGCACTCTGCGTAACACCGGTAAGCCTTTTGTATTCACAGGATATCGCAGCTTTTTGCTGTCGTCAGTAACGGCATCGTAGATGACCTGAGCGACAGCCGATCCGTCGGGTGCGTCGTTTCCGCCCTTGTTCATAAACTCAAAGAAGGGCTCCAGACGATGGTCGTAAACGGACAGGCCTTCTTTTCGTGCGACTTCTTGCGAGCGGCTGTAAAAATCGGTCTTTATCGGACCGGGCTCGATCAGTTTTACACGTATTTTAAACGGTTCGAGCTCGTACATGAGGGATTCCGAGAACCCTTCGACGGCGAACTTGGTAGCGCTATAAAGACTTGAGAACGGCAGCGCGACCCGGCCGCCGAGAGATGAAACGTTCACGATCGTTCCGCGTTTCTGCTCTCGAAAGTATGGAATGATCTCGCGGCAGACGTTGAAGAGGCCGAAGAGATTGGTTTGGAATTGGCGATCGATCTGCTCTGGAGTCGCGGCTTCGAAAGGGCCGAGCAGGCCGTATCCTGCGTTGTTCAGGACTGCGTCGATCCGGCCGAATTTCTCGATCGCACCTGCGATCGCTGACTTGATCGATTCGACATCTGTGACCTCGAGGCGGAATGTTTCGACGTCGGCGATCTTCTGCAGATCCTCATTTTCCTCCGGGACGCGCATCGTCGCGGCGACCTTCCAATTCTTCGATTGAAAAAGTTTGGCGGTCTCAAGGCCGATGCCGGACGAGGCCCCGGTGATGAAAATGACGTTATCCATAAGGCAGAAACGCGACTGTTAAGGAGTCCTCGTGCCTCATTTATTCGCGTCGGAATATCCTACCAGACTTGACTCGCCGTCGCATAAAACCACCCGCTACCGAAGGTGGTACTGACAATCCTGATATACTAGACGCATGCGCTTCCTGCACATTTCGGACGTCCATCTCGGATGTACGAGATATAACCTCCCCGAAAGCCCTAGAGATTTTTTCGACGCATGGATCGACGTTCTTCAGCAATACGGCGTTCAGGAAAAGGTCGATTTCGTGATCATCTGTGGCGATTTCTTCCACAAGCGCAACGTCCCGCCGGAGACGATGAATTATGCCGTCGCGGGGCTCCAGCTAATGAAGGACGCCGGCATTCCGGTCGTCGCCATCGAGGGAAACCACGACCAGAAGCACACCGACAGTGAGTACAGCTGGCTGCGATCACTGGCCAATTGGAACCTCCTGTATCTGCTCGAGCCGACGAATGTCGAGGGAAAGATCACTTACAAACCATGGGATGAGGGCCGCGGCGGTTTCATCGATATCGGGCGCGCGAGGATCTTTGGTTCACATTGGTACGGAGCATCGGCGAACTGGGCGATCCCGATGCTGACCGAGGCGATCAAAGAGAATCGCCGTGACGGAGCATTTCATCTGTTGATGCTCCACACAGACGTTGAAGGGCACCAGACGCATCCGATCCCCGCGTTGTCGCTTTCGGCGCTGAAAGAGCTGAAATCGGTGACCGATTACGTTGCTCTTGGACATACACACATGCACTACGAGATCGACAACTGGGCATTCAACCCCGGTTCGATCGAGGTGACGAACATTGCGGAATATCGGGAGAAACGCGGTGTATTTTTGGTCGATGTCAGCGAGGATAATTCGGTTTCGGCTCGGCATATCGAGGATTATCGCTATCGTTCGTTCCAACGAATTCCCTTTAACGTTGACGGCTTCGGGGACACCAAAGAGCTTACGAACGCGGTTTTGGAACTCGTTTCTACTTCGGCCCATCGAGCCGAATCGGAAAAACCGGCACCCATCATTGAGATCATCCTGAAGGGCCAGCTTGGATTCCCGAACTCGGTGCTCGAGATGACCGAGATCCGCGAGAGAGCGAAAGATATAACGGGAGCACTTCACATCCGCATCAAGAATAACTCGGTGCCGGTTGATTACGCGGTCGCTGCAGACATTGAAGAGGATGCGACGCGGGAGAAGCTGGAACGGCGGGTCGTGGAGGATCTGATCGTTCGCGACAACCGATTTAAGACAAACGTCGCAGACATCTCAGAGGCCGTGATAGGAGCCAAGCGGTTGGCGTTGAGCGACGAACAGCCGGAAAAGATCGCGGAGTTTATCGCGCAAAAGTCAGGTGCGGAGGCCCGCGCGTAAGCAGGGGCGTAACTTACGCCCTTCCTCACGGTCGGGCTTCTACAATTCTTTATGTCAGAAGCCTCTGAAAAAATAGCCGGCATCGAGCACTTGCCGATCTTCCCGCTTCCACTGGTGCTGATGCCGCATGAGCTGTTGCCGCTTCATATCTTCGAGGAACGGTACAGGCAGATGCTCAAGGACGTCGAGCTACGGCGCAATCTGTTCGGTGTCAGTTTCTTTGAGCAACAGTCGGACTTCGATGAGAAGCCAAAACCCGGCTCGATCGGATGTGTCGCGGAGATTCGGCAGTCGCAGACGCTGCCGGACGAAAGATCAAACATCGTTACGTTCGGACTTATACGTTATCGGCTTCTCGATTATGTCGAGATCGGAAGTCCCTATTTTTCCGCCGAAGTGCAGTTTTTCGAGGACGAATCAGCGTCGAACGATTTGCTGCAGCCGATCGCTGATGAGGTGTTCGAACTCTTCGAGCGAGTCGCGAAGGCAGCGTTCAGGCTGAGCGGAAATCGCGGGCGGTTTCCTGAGGTGCCGAGAGCCGATCCTGAGCAGTTATCGGTCCTCGTCGCCGCGGCATTCAATCTCGACAATGAGGTGAAATCCCAATTCATCGAAATGACCTCGACATCGTCGCGGCTTACTCGTTTGAAAGCTATCCTCGAACAGGCCGTCGAACAAATGGAAAGCAACGCCGATGTTGTCAGCGTTGCTCAAAAGAACGGCCATTCGAAGAAGCCGATAAACTTAGGTGACGATCATTGAACGGGCGGAGCGAACGAGTTGCGGAAAAAGTCGATGATCCGTTGATCGTAGGCTTCACTCGTTTCGAGCGATGCGTTCAGGATGTTCATCCCGGACGGGCTGAGGTCGGTTTTTGAGTCCATTTTGACTGAAGCCGGAAAGCATTTGCTCAACTTCGAAGTCGAATCCTGAAAGATCTGAGAATCCGATCCCGCGAGCAAGAGAACATTCTTATTGTTCACCTGCTTTGCCATATCGCACGCGCTGCCGCGTTTATAGCAACTGTCGTAGTAATAGGCGTACGTGCCAACCTGACCCAGTTTCTCGGTGACACTGCTCGCAAACGGAAACCGCTTGCCGATCGCAGCCG
This sequence comes from Pyrinomonadaceae bacterium, assembly GCA_040081025.1. Lineage (GTDB taxonomy): Bacteria > Acidobacteriota > Blastocatellia > Pyrinomonadales > Pyrinomonadaceae > OLB17. The sequence continues at coordinate 4,802 of JBEBGW010000078.1, forward strand.
AGAGGGCCGCGTCGGAGTCGGCCGGGATCGAATCGAGAGCGATCGCTTTAACATCTGCATTGCTTGCAGATGCCAGGGCCGACAAGGCTCCGAGCTCGAGCCCATATAGGCCTACGCCGCCGCCGATCAACTGAAACTGGCCATCGGCCGTCTTCAAACCCTTAACGTACTCGACCGTCGCGGTTAGGTCATCCGACTCGCATCCGCCGAAGGTACACTTCTGACCTGCCGCACCTGCTCCGTGGCCGCGAAGATCGGGCATCAATACCGTAAAGTTCGTTGCCTCATTCAACTTCACACCCAGATTCAGCAAGTGGGAGCGGTTGGCTCCATATCTGTGAAGCAAGATCACAGCGGGTTGATTGGGTTCGCCGCGGAGCAGCCAGCCTTTCTGAGGAGCTCCGTCCTTGGCCTGCCAACTCTCCTCCGTGACCTGTGCCCCGCGAGAACTCAGCACGCCGTATTTCTCGGGGGTGACGAGATAGCCGAGATCGATCGGGTGCGAAGTTTCGTGGACGAGCCAAACGCTCGCCGCTGCGGTCGCCGCAACAATAAGAACAACTGCGGGCAGCAGTAGACGTAGAATGCTTTTTGAAAGTCGGGTTACTTTAGCCATGGTGGATGACCTCGGTCGAGGTTTAAGACAACTGAGAATCGTGTGCGAGACTCTTAAAGTGGTACGGGTGAAGAAAAAGCTTCTGGCGAAGCCAACTTAAATGCTAACATAACCGCCAGTTTCGAGGAAGGTTTTTGTGAAATCAGTCAAATTGCACTACTCACTCATATTGCTGGGTTTATTAGCATTTGCGGCCTGTATTTCGGCGCAAACTACGGCGGTTTCGACCGGAAATTCCGGATCGTCGGCTGCGTCGGCCAATTTCCTACGACTTTCCGAGGTCAGGGAAGGCATGCGTGGGACGGCTAAGACCGTTTTCCGCGGCACCGTTCCCGAGGAATTCAGCGTTGAGATCCTCGGCGTCGTGCCGGGCGGGATCGGCCCGAAGCAAGACATGATCGTCGGCCGGATCAGCGGCGGCGGGGCCGACCGGACGGCGGTGTTCGCCGGAATGTCCGGATCGCCGGTCTATATCAACGGCAAGCTGGTTGGAGCGATCAGCTACAGCTTCCCTTTCTCAAAAGAGGCGATCTGCGGCATCACGCCGATCGAGCAGATGGTCGATATGTTCGAACATCGTCATCCTGCCCGGACCGTTGCTCGCGAACCGAGGTCGTTCTCGTTCGCCGAACTCGCGTCGACTGACATCTTTGCCGGACTTTCCCGGCAAGGTTCGAACGGCATCGTCTCGGGCGTTTCCCAAGGCTCACCGATGATGGCGGTTGCCGGTCAGAGTTTTCAAAGGATCGCCACGCCGATGACATTCACCGGCTTCTCGCAGGAGACGCTTTCAATGTTCTCGCCACAATTGACCCAAGCAGGTTTGCTTCCGGTCGCGGCAGCCGGCGGTGCGGCTCCGATGTCTCCGATGAAGACAGCGAACGCCGAAACTCTTGTCGGCGGAACGTCGGTCTCGATGCAGTTGACGCGAGGTGACTACAGCCTTGCTGCGGCCGGGACTGTCACGCTTCGCGACGGCGACAAGATCTATGCGTTCGGCCATCCGTTCCTTAACCTCGGATCGTCGGACCTGCCGATGTCGGAATCCCACGTCGTGACGGTGATCCCGAATATCAACAACTCGTTCAAGCTCGCCGTGCCGGACGCGATGGTCGGTTCGATGACTCAGGACCTTGCGACCGGCGTCTTCGGCAAACTTGGAAAAGCTCCGACAATGATCCCGGTTAGGCTGAACATCAGCACCAGCCGGGGCGGGGCCGAAACAGTCAACTTCGAGGTTGCCCGCGACGAATTTCTGACACCGCTGCTCCTCAACATGGCGATCTATAACGCCGTCACTGCTCAAGAACGCGGCCTCGGCGATACGACCGTCGATATCAGGGGGACCATAAAACTCAAAGGCCAGCAGCCGCTTTCGATCCAGAGGAAATTCGCCGGAGGCCAGGCCCAGTTGATGGCTTCGGGATCGATCGTGGCTCCCGTGAGCGTTCTGCTCAAGAGCCGCTTCGACGACCTGAACATAGAAGGAATAACTGTTGATGTCGCATCGACCGACGGTACGCAGATGGCTCTATTGGATCGGCTATCGATCGACCGAACTCAGGTTTCGGCAGGCGAGACGATCGAGATCCAGGCGTTTGCGAGGACTAACGCGGGCAAGGTATTCATCCAGCGCATTCCCGTTACGATCCCGAAGGATACGCCGGCCGGAGCATTCAAGATAATCATCGGCGACGGAAGTCAGGTCCAGAAGGAAGCCGCGACGCAGTATTTTGTCCCAGCAACTTTGGCCGACCTGATCGCTACGATCAACAGCCTCAAGTCCAGCGACAGGCTCTACGCTGTCGGCACTCGGACGAGCATCGGAGCGGTGATGGGATCGAATGAGATGCCCAATCTGCCGCCATCGATGATCGCAACGCTGAACAACGACCGCACGACCGGAGTTGTCAAGCCCACCGTGCAGACCGTCGTTTTCGACAAGTCGCTGCCGCCATCTGAGATGATCATCACCGGACAGCAGTCGGTTTCGATCGAGATCGTTCGGTAATTTCGTTTCGGGCGGAAGCGCGACCGTTAGGGAGCGTGGCGATCGGGCCTCAACATCAACAGCTCTATCGCCATTCTCGTTTACACTCGCGTTTCTGCCGTGTAGACTGAAATGTGAATACCATAAACAACCTACTGCATGCAGCAAGCTTTGCTGCCCAACGCCACACCGGGCAAACACGCAAAGGAGAACGCGGCGAACCATACATCAATCACCCATTAGAGGTCGCAAACCTGATCGCGAATGTCGGGGGCGTCGATGATGTCGAGATCCTGATGGCGGCGATCCTGCACGACACGGTCGAAGACTGCGGCGTGACCGCTGAAGAGATCTCGCTATTGTTTGGCGAACGTGTCTCGGGCCTGGTGCTTGAGGTGACCGATGACAAGTCGCTGCCCAAAATGGAGAGGAAGCGGCTCCAGGTCGAGCACGCTCCGCATCTTTCGCAGGGTGCGAAGACAGTCAAGCTCGCCGACAAGATCAGCAATATCAACGACATCACCAATAGCCCGCCCGCCGATTGGTCGATCGAGCGGCGACGCGAGTACATCGAGTGGGGCTTATCGGTCGTGGACGGATTGCGAGGTGTGAATGCCGGGCTCGAAAGGCACTTCGATGCCTTGGTAGAGAGGGCGAGAAAGAAGCTCGTGGGATAAGAATCTGGCCACCCGCTTACGCAGGTGGTTCTGACGCTTCGCCTTCTATCCAGACCTCGCCGTCGGCATAGACCTCTTTTTTCCAGATCGGGACGGTGCGTTTGAGTTCTTTGATGAGCCATTCGCACGCGGCGAAAGCTGCTCGACGATGTGGTGAGGCGACTGAAATAACCACGCTCGTCTCGCCGATCTCAAGCTTGCCGAGACGGTGTACGATGCCGACATTGGAGATCTCGAACTCCGCCTTCACCTCCTCGACCAGCTTCTGCATCTCCTTGATCGCCATTGGCTCGTAGGCTTCGTAGACAAGATGATCCGTTTCCCTAGTTTCTCCAGTCTGCTTGTCCTTCGTTAACCTCCTCGCGTATCCATCCAGAGTCACCGTCGCCCCACACTCCGGCGGGACCACACGCCTCGCGACGGAAGTGATGTCGATAGGTTCGGTTGTGAGTTCGGTGAAATCGGCGTCAGACATTGATTCAAACAGGATATACAGGATGAACAGGATTCTGAAATTCTCAATCTAAATCCTGTTCATCCTCTGCATCATGTCCGAATTATTGTGTGGACTCGGATGTGCTTTCGGACGAGACCCTTCGTCCGAATGGGTACGACATCTGAGCGAAGAAGCCGCTTGGCGGGACTTCGGGATCGTCGACGCCATATCTTTCGGGCCACTTCGATCGCGGGAAACAATAGGTACCGAACAGCTTGTCGAGGAACGGGAGGTGGACGGCGAAGTTCTTGTCTGCGTACGCGAGATCGGCGGTGTGGTGCCAGTGATGGAATCGGGGCGTCGCGAATATCCATTGGAGCGGTCCGAATTCGAAACGGAAATTTGAGTGAATGAACGTCGCGTGAAAACTGACGAAAACGATGTATGCGAATAGCGGCCCTTCGGCAAAGCCGAGCAGATAGATCGGCAAATACGACAGAGCGCGGGTGACGGCGATGTCGACCAAGTGCAGCCGCGAGCCGGCGAGCCAGTCCATCGACTGTGCCGAATGATGCACTGCGTGAAACCGCCACAGGAACCGGAATGAATGAAACGCCCGATGCACCCAATATTGCGTTAGATCGGCAATGAGCATGATCCCGAAGAACTGCACTACAACATTCTGTCCACTAATGAACTCGCGGACAGCGGGAACTGTCGCCCACGCGAAAAATACCATTGCGGGCTTGAGCATGACGATCGTGATGAACTGGACGAAAACATGGCTGACGAAGAAGTAGGCGAGATCGGTCTTCCAGTATTCGCGAAAGATGGGCTGCTCACGTCTGAGGGGAAATAGCTGCTCGATGGGCACGAATACGGCGGAAAATCCGAGGATGTTCAGCAAGAACCAGTCTAGCCCGAGGAACGGCCCGTTGCGCAGTTCGCCGTCGATCGGCACGGAAGAGCCGCCGAACATGACCGCGACCAGCGTCAGCAAGATCCCGATCCCGCCGATCGACCGTGAACGCCGGAGGTAGATGCTGATCCCACCGAGTAGAAATGAGCTGACCAGGATCAGGAGCAGCAACGCCCGGATATACGGGACCGGATACAGTGCCCGAAGCTCAGGCATTGTCATCAGTTCCGGAAAATGAAAACAAAGAACAGCCAACAGACCGCCCGCCCCAAGGACCGTCGAAAGGACACCGCTGATCCAACCGGTGCCGAAGTGCTTTGGTTCGGGTTGCTCCGCTTCGATCTGCTGGTCGTCTGAATCCGTCATTTGGCTTCAACCGCCGGATACCGCAGTGAAAATCGCGATCTCGTCTCCGTCGGTAAGAACAGTATCAGCGTCGGCGTATTCTTCGTTTACGGCGACGAGGAGTCTGTGTGTTGCGAGTGCGGGATGCTGTTGGGAGAGTAGGACGATAAGGAAGTTGGCGGTGGTGGTTTCATCGATACTGAACTCAAGCTCTCGCGAGCCGACGGCATCAGCGGTGGCTCCGAAAAAAAGAACTTTTGTCCGTCTATTCGCCATGAGAAAACTTCGTGATCTCTATACCGCGAGCCCCGTGCGGACCCAAGAATTCCTCGATGAATACGCGCCTAGGATATCCGATCGCTTCATCGTACTCCGCCGATACGATCCAACCTTTCTCAAGCTCTGACAACATGTATGCAAATAGCTTGTTAATTGTGTCAACTTCCTCGAAGCCATCTTTCCGCGCACCAATCGAGCGATCCGATTTGTCCACTAATTCGACCGAAATCGGTGCGTCTTCCATGACCTTAATTAAGACCGGCCATCGGTTCCAGGGACTCGTGTGACCACCCCGATATTTGGCGGCAACATAACTGTACGACCGGATCTTTTCCTCCTCCCATTTCGAACGAGCTGCAATAATCTCGTACTTCAGTTGGCTGTACCTAGATTTCCAGTCTTTACGAAAGTTCTCTTCAGCAATCGTTGGGGTGGAGGTTGGAGAGATGCTTAGCGTGATAGACTCTGTCTTCGGTGCTTCGTCACCGCGCGATTCCGAACAACTCGGCAGTACGAAGCAACAGAGGCTGAACGGAAGAAATAGGTTCCGCCAAATTCTCATAGAGCCTACTTGATCGCTCCGTGAATCGGGCTGGAGGCCGAGGCGTAGAGGCGTTTCGGCATCCTTCCCGATAGATAACCGAGGCGGCCGGCTTGGACGGATAGTTTCATGGCGGTAGCCATTTGAGCAGCATCACCAGCCTCGGCGATGGCCGTGTTCATCAGGATCGCGTCGGCGCCGAGTTCCATGGCGATCGCCGCGTCGGACGGTACGCCTACACCCGCATCGACGATGATGGTTGCGTCGGGCAGCTGTTCGCGCATTATTCGCAGGTTCGATGGGTTCTGCACACCCATTCCCGATCCGATCGGGGCAGCGAGCGGCATCACAGCCGGGCATCCCGCGTCGAGCAGCTTTTTCGCCATTATCAGATCGTCGGTGAAATACGGCAACACGATGAAACCGTCGGCGACCAATATTTTTGCGGCTTCGAGAGTTTGTTCGTTATCAGGCAGCAGCGTGATCGGATCACCGATGACCTCGAGCTTGATCCATTCGGTGTCGAGCGCTTCGCGTGCAAGCCGGGCCGTGCGGATCGCGTGGTCGGCGTCGTAGCAGCCGGCCGTGTTCGGCAGGATCTGCATACTCGGGTTGAGGTGGTCGAGAAACGATTCGGTCTTCCGGTCGAGCGGGACGCGGTTTACTGCTACGGTGACCATCTCCGCCCCCGACGCCGCGTGCGCCGCTTTCATCTCTTCGTGCGAGCGATATTTGCCCGTTCCAATGATCAGTCGGGACGTAAATTCTTTTCCTGCGAGTAGAAACTTGTCTGACATCTATAGGGAGATTTTCACGCAAAGGCGGAAAGAACGCAAAGTTCAGCCGCCGCCGACGAAGTGGACTACTTCGACCTTGTCGTTGTCGGCAACCTCGGTGCTTTCCCAGTCTTGTTTGCGGATGACCTGTTTGTTGAGTTCGATGGCGACGCGTTGTTTGGGGAGTTCGAGCGCGCCGAGTAAGCCGGCGAGCGTGGAGACGTCGTTGAGTTCGCGGGCCTCGCCGTTGATAAAGATCGTCATAGGACGATTTTCTCGCAGCGAACTGGGAAAGGCAATGAGAGAAAATTAACCGCAGATGAACGCGAATGAACGCAGATGGAACAGCTAATGAATCTACAGTAAACAGCGCTCATCTGCGTTCGTCTGCGGTTCGATGATCTTAGCCGTGGGCGACGAGGCGGCGGAATTCTACTTCTTCGCCTTCGGATGTAGCTCGAACGAGTAAGGCGGCCCGGCCTTCGGAAAAGGTTGGGAACTGGAGGTTTACTTTGGCGATGCCGTTGGCGTCGGTTCGGGCGTGGAAGATCATCGGGCGAAAGCTCGAGCCAAGGATCTTTAGCATCACCTGAGCGTCGCCGATCACCTTCCGCTGCGTTCCGCGGCACACCATAAATATGACGGATTTGTGCTCGCCGCCTCTGAATTTCGAATCCCCGAGGAGTTCGATCGAGAGCTTGTTATTGGCAGGGCGTTCCTTGCCGATCATCTCGCTGACGATCTCGACAGCCTCGTCTGGAAGAAGGATCTCTTCTTCGATCACCGCATAGGCGTTGAGGTCGAGGTCGATGGGCTTGGAAACGGCTGCCGGTTCGCCTTCGGGGATCGGCATCGGGATCGGCGGGACGTCGACTTCGAAGCCTCGCGACGTTACTCCGGCAACAGCGACTTCCGCGACCGCCGTTTCAGCAACCGCCTTAACCGCAGCAGCGGTCTGGCTCATCCGGATCAGATCTTCGAGCCGCCCGCCCTTCACCGCTGCGCATATCACGCGATGCTGCTTGTTGAGCCGTTCGCCGAGAATCACCTCATCAACCGACTCGTCAATGATCAAGTCGTCGTACGGCGTTCGTTTGCTCGCGAGAATCGTCCCGCGGTTATAGATCAGGGACATTATTACCGGCCGCGCGAGACCTTTATCTTCGGTCTGCACGTGATAGGTAGTACCCTCGAACTCGACGTCGGTATTAAATCCGGTTATCACGGTGTGTTCAGTGGTGGTCGGGCGAAACTTTAGCGGGGTCGGGATGATCCGTTTCGCAATTCAAAATTAACACAGCACAAAGATCTCGGTCAATGTTTTTCACGAGTGGGAGGCAGTGATTTTGGGCATTTTGACTGAACTTCGGTGACGAAACGACCGGACATAGGCCGGGGGCTGACTGCCTTGACACTCAATAAGCCTTAACTTACGATAAACTTTGTTCCGACAATCAGTTCACAGCGCTTCGACATGTGCCTTTTCGGCGGCTTTGAGCGCAAAACGACCGCAGGAGCTATCGCCTAAATGCCTTCGTTCAACATAATGGATTACGCCCCGATCGGGATCATGTTCCTGGTGGCGATGGGGTTTGCCGTTAGCCAGTTGCTCGTAACGCAGCTGATCGGTCCGCGAAAGCGTACCGCGACGAAGCTGATGCCGTACGAATGCGGTAAAGATCCGGTCGGCGGAGCGCGCGATCGGTTCTCGGTAAAGTTCTACACGGTCGCGGTCATTTTCCTTCTGTTTGATATCGAAGTCCTGTTCATTATCCCGTTTGCCGTTGCTTTCAAGAGCCTGTTGAACCTTCAAGTTTCTACTGGGATCTATTACGGAACGATCGCCTTGATCGAGATCCTCGTTTTCCTTTCGACTCTGGTTATCGGCTACATCTACGTCTGGCGTAAAGGCACATTCGAATGGAGTTTGCAGGCACGGGCGGAAGCTCGCGCAGAGGCAAAGACGCAGGCAGTGAAGACTCGTCGGGAACGAAAGCGTCCGCTCCCAGTGAAGGCATCGGCCCCGGCGGAAGCCTAGGGACAAGGTTGTATGGGTTTAGAAAATCAAGTATTCGAATCGCTCCCGGACGTCGTTACCGTAAAGCTCGACGCGGTCATTAACTGGGCGCGAAAGAGCAGCCTTTGGCCGGCGACTTTCGGCCTTGCTTGCTGCGCGATCGAGATGATGAACACGGTGTCGGCCCGCAACGACCTTTCGAGGTTTGGTGCCGAGACGTTTCGAGCGTCGCCGCGGCAGGCGGACGTGATGATCGTCTCGGGCCGCGTGTCGCGAAAGATGGCTCCAGTGCTGCGTCGCATCTACGATCAAATGCCTGAGCCCAAATGGGTTATCTCGATGGGAGCGTGTGCTACGTCGGGCGGCGTATTCGATAATTACGCGATCGTGCAGGGTGTGGACAAGGTGGTGCCGGTAGATGTCTACGTGCCCGGATGCCCGCCGCGACCGGAAATGCTGGTTCATGCCATCATGATGCTCCAGGAAAAGATCATGAAAGAGTCGGTCAAGGATCGGCCGGACACGTTCGAGACCGAATCGCGCGAATCGATCGTTCCCGGAACGCTGCCGATCACTGAAGGAACCGCACTCGAACGCGAGACCGAGATCGAGGTCGCCCAGAATCAGACTTCACGACCCTATACGGTTCCGTCGCGGCACGAACGACGTAGATCCTCGTAGGGATTATTTTGAACCGCAGATCAACGCGGATACACGCAAATAATTAGTCAGACGAATTTGCGTTTATCAGCGTCCATCTGCGGTTATGAATTAAAAGTTTATGACTGAAAAGCTCCACGGCTTTGTCGAAAAACTAAAGGAACGCGATGCTTCGTGGGTCTCGGAGGTCGTCGAAGCTTTTGGCGAGGTTACCGTTTTCGTTCCGCGAGAAGGGATTCTTGAAGCGTGCTATTTTCTGCGTGACGAGCACGAATTCGACTTGCTCGCGGACTTATGCGGCGCCGATCGCGGGCCTGAGGAAGATCCGCGATTCGAGGTCAACTATCACCTGTTCTCGACCGTCCATTATCAGCGTCTGCGGCTGAAGGTGCTGCTATCGGAAGATGATGCGAAGGTCGAATCGGTGACGGACGTCTGGCGGACGGCGGATTGGCACGAGCGTGAGACGTACGACCTGCTCGGCATTCATTTCGAAGGCCACGAAGACCTTCGACGAATCCTGCTCCCGAGCGATTTCGACGGACACGCACTTAGAAAAGATTACCCGCTCCGCGGCTACGAGCCGTAC
>JBEBGW010000398.1:0-3907 GCA_040081025.1 Pyrinomonadaceae bacterium
CGAATGGGCGAAAAAGGGTGTAAATGTAAACGCTATCGCTCCTGGAGTTTTCCGCACCGCACTCAACACTAAACTTCTCGACGAAACGCCCCGCGGACAGGAGTTCCTGACGCGGACGCCAATGGGTCGCTTCGGAAATGTCGAGGAACTTGCCGGTGCTGCAGTATTTCTTGCCTCGGAAGCCGCGAGCTTCGTGACCGGCGAGGTCCTTGTTGTCGATGGCGGATTTCTCGCGAGCGGAGTAAATCAGTAAACATCCGATGCCAAGCGAGCTCGACATCAAGGCCGAACGCCTGCTTGCCGTGATGGATTCGTACGGTTGCAACGGCGTTCTGCTGAACGGCCAGCACAATTTCGCGTGGATCACAGGCGGAGCGAACAACGGTGTCGATCAGAGCCGCGACAACGGTGTCGGCTCGATACTCATCACCCGCAGCGGCGAAAGATTTCTCCTCGCCAACAAGATCGAAATGCCGCGGCTGCTGTCGGAGGAAGTCTCGGCGGCAGAATTTGAGCCCGTGGATTATTCGTGGCAGGATGAGAAGTCGTCGAGCGAATGGCTGATAGGACTCGCGAGCGATCTCGCCACTGGAAGCGTGGTAACCGATATTGTCCTGCACTCTTCGACCCCGGCAGTTGACGGCTCTATTTCCAAGATTCGACGGTCGCTGACCGGGTCCGAGATAGACAGATTCAAAGATCTTGGACGCGACGCCGCCGCGGCCCTCGATGAAGTGTTCGATCAGATCGTCCCGGCGCAAACGGAACTCGAGATCGCTTCGGTGATGCGATCGGAACTCGATCGACACGGCATTCGTTCGGTTGTGACACTGGTTGCGGCGGACGACCGCATAGCGAAATATCGCCATCCAGTCCCGACTTCGCACCGATTTGAAAAGGCCGTAATGCTAGTCACATGCGCACGGCGGTACGGACTGATAGTTAGCCTGACTCGTATCGCGGCTATCGGCGTCGCGTCCGCAGAACTGCTCGAACGCACCGAAGTTACGGCGTTTGTTAACGCGAGTCTCTTACACGCTACACAGGAAGGGATTACCGGTCGGGAATTGTATGACACGGCTGTCAGAGCCTACGGTGCAGCGGGTTTTCCGGACGAGATCGACAAACATCACCAAGGCGGAGCGGCTGGCTACCGGACCCGCGAATGGGTAGCTCATCCGAATTCAACCGATGTTGTCGAAACCGATCAGGCGTTTGCATGGAACCCGTCGATCACTGGCACAAAGGTCGAGGAGACGGTTATCCTGATCGGTGGCCGCTGTAAAGTGATCACAGCGTCGCCCAGATTCCCGTCTATCGCAACTACGATCGACGGATTCGAATATCGTTCGCCCGGAATACTTGAGATCTGAGACACGAGAGGAAAATGAATGAGCAATAATTCTGAGATCGATGACATTGCCGAAAGTCAGAAGAAGCAGGATGATGGCGAGTTCCTTGCCGCGCCTGAACAGGATTCTGCTTCGGCGACGGGAGCGGCGATCGCCGGCATCGGTGATATAGTTCAGCGCGTCGGCCGCTTCCGATGGTGGATCTGCGCACTCCTCTTCTTTGCTTCCGCGATCAACTATGTCGATCGTCAGGTGATCGCGATCCTTAAGCCGACGCTTCAGGGCGAATTCGGCTGGACCGACATCGACTACGGATGGATCATCTTCGCTTTCTCGACCGCGTATGCCATCGGATTCATCTTCGCCGGCCGGTTCATGGATAAGGTCGGCACGAAGATCGGATTCACAGTCGCTATCATATTGTGGAGCCTAGGTGCACTACTCCACGCCTGGGCAATCGGCGTTGGCGAGATCGCGTTGCCGATCATTACGCCGATCATCAATGGCGTCCTGGCAGCAGTCAACGCGATCATTACACCGCTCGGTTTCGCTCCATGGTCGATCGTCCTTTCGGTATCCGTTGCCGGTTTCATCGTCGCCCGATTCGTTCTCGGACTCGGCGAATCCGGCAACTTCCCCGCAGCTATCAAGACGACAGCAGAGTGGTTCCCAAAGAAGGAACGAGCACTTTCGACCGGAATCTTCAACGCGGGAACTAACGTCGGAGCCCTCGTAACACCGCTCGTCGTGCCCATCCTTGTCTTGTACTGGGGATGGTACGAGGCATTTATCGTAACGGGTATCCTCGGCTTCTTCTGGCTCGCTTTTTGGCTCTTCCTCTACAAGCGACCCGAGGAACATCCGAACCTTTCGAAGGAAGAGCTGGAATATATCCAAAGCGATCCGTCTGAGCCCGCCGCAAAGATCCCATGGTCCCGGCTGATCCGATATCGCCAGACGTGGGCATTCGCGATCGGAAAGTTCCTGACCGACCCGATCTGGTGGATCTATCTTTTTTGGGTTCCGGATTTTCTCCAGCGTCAGCATGGACTCGACCGCAAATCGTTCGGCCTGCCTATCGCTGTGATCTACATCATCGCGGACGTTGGCAGCGTCGGCGGCGGGTGGATATCGTCGTGGATGATCAAGAAAGGTTACACGGTAAATCGTTCGCGGAAAACGGCGATGCTGATCTGCGCACTCGCTGTCATCCCGATCGTAATCGCATCAACTACTTCTAGCCTCTGGCTCAGCGTCATTCTGATCGGCATCGCGGCGGCAGCTCACCAGGGATGGTCGGCCAACCTGTTTACGCTCACGTCGGATACTTTCCCTAAACAAGCGGTCGGATCGGTCGTCGGTATCGGCGGCATGCTCGGAGCGGTCGGCGGTATGGTGATCGCTCCGCTAGTCGGCTACATTCTCGCTCGGACCGGCAGCTACGTTCCGATCTTCATCATCGCGGCTTCAGCCTATCTGATCGCGTTGCTAATCATTCAACTGCTCGCACCAAAACTCGAGCAGGCCGACGTGTCCTAAACAAAAATACGACAGGCTATTAGCCTGTCTTTTGTTGATACTTGAGAACCGGGTTCATGCCCGGTTCTTTTTATTTTGTGAATCTGAACCAATCGATATCCGCCGTCCCGGAATCGTTGAACACACCCGGGCGCGTGAAAACTAACCCCACCTTCGCCCCGATCCATTTTCCTTCCCGAGCTTTGAACGCCTGGCCGACTTCGATGAACCGTGCTCCGTCGAGACTATAAGAAAACCGGCACATCGCTTCTTTCCCGACGGTGACACGAAGATGGAACCCGCGCGAAGATATCTCGATCGCCTCTGACCTCGTTTCAGCAGTTCCTTTGTCCGCATTCTTCACGATCTCGTGAGTGACGAACAACTTGCCGCCGCGATTCTCGACACCGATCAACGAATAGTCCAACCCCATGACCACCAGAGCGAACCGCTCTCCTTCGAATCTCGGTTCGAGCTTAACCTTCGCCGTTGCCGTGAACTCTTCCGCCGGGAACTTCTGCAGCAGTAAGTTCGGCACGTCCCATAAGCTCTTGTATCCATCTGGAACGCGGACGCTATTCATCCGCAGCACGCCGCGTGTCGGAAACGGGAACGCCCACGTCGCGTCCGGATTTGCGTGCCACTGCCATTGCCGTCCGATCGACGCTCCGTTGAACTCATCCGAGTCTTGAGGAGTTGTGATCGGGTAGGTTCGGCCGACGTTCGGTTTCTTCTGATGCAGAACCGGGTCGCCTGTCCCGTCGCCGTCCGCGTCATCGCCAATCACGGGAAATCCGTTCTTCCATACGACCGGCTGAAGATGGACGATGCGTCCATACGCGCCACGATCCTGAAAATGGATGAACCACCATTCGCCAGACGGGGTATCGACCAAAGCTCCCTGATGCGGACCATTGATCGCCGTCTTCCCTTGTGCGAGCACGATCTTTTCTTCGTAGGGTCCGTAGATATTCTTCGACCTCAGTACCAACTGCCAACCCGTCGGCACTCCACCCGCCGGAGTCGAGATGTAATAA
>JBEBGW010000399.1:0-3905 GCA_040081025.1 Pyrinomonadaceae bacterium
TCATCAAACAGGTCAGCACCCTAGAACCTATGCACATCTGGCTAGCCATCCTAGCCGGCCACGTGTCCCGCTGCATATTGAGCCTCACTAGATTCCTCCAGGGCAAATGGCGCTCAATATCAGTAGATATCGAAACGACTGTAGCCTAGTGTTTCTCAAATCATATTTCTTTGAATTGCCGTTGGCTTCAGCCAACGGGTTACGAGACTAGAATAAGGTCTGCGGCTTTAGCCCGCTCTGGACGCAGGTCAGAGCAAAACGAAGCCGGGCCCCGGACGGCCGTTGTACGTGGAAGCCCGCCCGGAACCCGGTTCACGAAAGGCCAGCCTGAACAAATTCGCTCCGAAAAGAACAGGCCAACCTAATCGGCAGTTAAGATGAATCTATCCAGTCGAAAGTTGTAAACTATTGTTAATAAACGACTTCAATGTATGCCAGCGTACAAAAAGACGGGACACCTGCTTCTTTGCATTGTCGATCGCTAGTCGAATAAGGCGTTCAAGACCACAAAGTTGGCGTTCTCGGTCACTCCATCGTGTGCCGTTCTGGTTCAATATCATTCCAGGTAAGCAACTTGTCAGATGTATCGATCTGACCTCGCTTGAGGAGTGTTGAACAATGACCGCACGATTCAAATCAATTTCCGGCCTAAGCCTTATTTTTCTCGGCGTATATCTAAACGTCCCGTTTTCGATCCTCGGTGTGATTTTCGACTATCCAAATATTCTACGGCAGCCGACTGGGGAAGTCCTGACACGTTTTCATGCTGGCGGGATTCCGCTGATCTCTACTTGGTATGCCTTTGCTTTGGCAGCAGTCTTTATGATCGTTGTCGTGCTTCTGGTCTATCCCGTATTAAAGCCAGGCAATGAGAATCTGCTAAGGATCGCGACTGTTTTTGGGGTTTTTGCAGGCATTTTGCAGGTGATTGGGCTCATTCGTTGGGTGTTCGTGGTTCCGTCACTGGCGAGTGCATACGCCGATCCCGCCTCGACCGAGGCAACGCGTGCTGCGAGCGTCGTCGTGTTCAACGCTCTTCATCAATATGCCGGCGTTGCTATCGGCGAACACCTGGGACAGCTCGCGACCGCCGTCTGGGCAATGCTCGTCTCTGTATCTTTATTTAAGACGGCCAAGTTTCAGAGCATTACCGGAATTGCGATCGGTGCTCTGATGGTTGCCGGTTTGGTCGAAGGAATCGCGACTGTTATCCCCTTCGATCCTGGAATATTCGCCGTCTTAACACCTGTGGCCTTCGTCGCCTTGTCGATCTGGATGATCGCGTTGGGGATCAGTATGCTAAGGCAGAGGACAGCCTAATCTGCAGATCTAAACGCGCTCGGCGTTTTTCCGGTCCAACGTTTGAAAGAGCGGTGAAACGCGCTCGGTTCTGAAAAACCGAGTAGAAAAGAGATCTCGGCGACCGTCGTCCCCGGATCTTGCAGATGCCGCAAAGCCTGTCCACGTCTGGTGCTGTCGAGTAGGGCGGAAAAGCTTGTTTTCTCATTCGATAGTTCGCGTTGAAGCGTCCGTTCGCTGACACCGAGGGTACGTGCGACCTCGGTAACGCACGGTACCTCGCCCCGCAACTTTTCGATTATCAACCGCTCGACCTGCATAGTACGGGTCTCGTCCCGCTCCATTTCGCCGAGCTTAGAATCAGCTTTCGCCTCGAACATCGACAGTAGATCCGAGTTGGCAAGCAGGACCGGAAACTCCATTGCGCTAGCCGCGAAAACCAGCGAATTATCTTCTTGCGAGAACAAAACCGGTGAATTGAATATTCGAGCATGTTCCGAAACGTCTGGCGGACGCTCGTGCACGAGCCTAAGTTCACGGATCGGAAGTTCCTTGTCTGTAAGGGCTTTTGCGATTGTTACGATGGCGGCAAATGAAGTTTCGATACGTTGTCGCGGAGCCGCGCTGAGAGAATTTACAACATCATTCTTCACCAGGATATCGATCTCGACGAGTCGGCCCTTGCGGGTGATCTTTCCGGCGACTCCATCAGTCAAGAGGTTTGTATAGCGGATAAGTTTTTCTAGAGCTTCACCAAGTGTTTCGCAGCTCAGCATTACAAATCCGACCAGCCCGAGGACCGCTGGATGGGCACGTTCCCCGATGTGTAGCCCGATATCGCTATCGCCGGTCAACTGTTCGGCAAGAAGCCAGGCACGGTGCGACAGGTCCCCCGAAACCATCTCATCAGGCCGGAGAAGAATATCGGGTGAGATGCCAAGTTCGCGACACATCTCATTGGTCGAAACGCCGTGCGTGGACGCATAAAGTATCACGTCGCGCACGAAACCCACCGAGGTCTTGCTTTCCAAAATTCAGCCTCCGTCAAAAACGGCGTGAGATGTCATATATCCGTCACGCCAGGTCACGTTAACCCGTCCAGAGCGAGCCTAATATAGTTTTATACCCAGTAAAACTGGGAAAACAAGAACACTTTATAGGAAATTACTATGAAACGCTATTTTCAGTACTTTGCATGCATTTCGCTATCACTCGCATTCTTGACCACATTTCTTACCGGTCAGGATATTCGCGATCAGGATGAGATCATCCGCGTCGAAACAAACATGGTATTTGTCGATGTTCTGGTTCGCGACAAGCGATCTCGAAGAGTCGTGACGGATCTGACTCGGGAGAATTTCAAACTATTCGTTGATGGTAGATCGCGTGAGATAACTAGCTTCGGTCTCGACGGCACAGCCCGTGTTCCTCTAACGATCTTCCTTTTCTTCAATCTCGCTCCTGAAGGAGCCCTGCGGTTCCTAACCGAATCGAGATTTCAAAAATCCCTTCGCGATAGTCTCGATGGCCTAGGTCCGCAGGATGAGGTATCGGTGGTGGCAACCAGGGATTGGTTTGTGGGCAAACCGGAAGTCGTCGTAACTCCAACGCGCAATTGGGAAAAAGTTGCAGCATCGATCGGCGAGGTCGTGGCCAACTCGCCTGTTGGAAAAGTAAAACCAACCAGTACGGCTGAGAAGCGATCCATGTCAGCCGCGATCGATCAGGTCAAGAAATTAAGGTCGGCCAATCAAGGTCGGCAGACGGTGATGATCTACATCTCCGACGGCGTGAACACACTCGAAACAATGGAATTTGACAAAAGAAAGGCTCTAGCCGACCGCTTGTCAATGGAGAATATCGGTTTCGGCGCGATCAATTTCGATCTAAAGACCAGCTACGCAGTTGCGTCTAAGGTAATTGATCCGCTGGCTTACCTGTTCGGTGCAAGCGTAACTGGCAGTGTCAATTACTTCGCTGAAGAAACCGGTGGAGTATCGATCAACGTAGAGAAGGCAGCAGATTTTGGCAACGCTCTTACTGAAATGATCGCCGTCTACAGTTCCCGTTACGGCATCGGTTTTGAAGTTGACGATAAAGACAACGACGGACGAAAGCACCGGCTGGTGATAAAAATTGACGAGAGAACAGCAGAACAAAAAAGCCGAAAACTCATTGTGAACGCTCGTCGTAGTTTCTATGTTACAAACAGGCCTCGCTAATCCCGGAGGGCATATCTTTATGACAATCGTTAAGGAACTGTTCACGCGACCCGTATCGAGATTTATCGCCAGCCAACTCAGGAAGCCGCACGGCTTTTTTGCGAGCCGGATCGGCAGGGAAATGAACATCAGCAATGCTGCCGTCTATGGTCTGACTCTCTCGGCGATTGAGCCGTCTGACGGCGATTCGATTCTAGAGATCGGTTTTGGGAACGGCAAATTCTTCCCTGACCTTTTCGCAAAAGCCGCCGGCCTTAACGTCTACGGGCTCGAGTTGTCAGCTAAAATGGTAGCGACCGCGAGGTCTAATAATTCCGAAACAACCGCCGCCGGTCAACTGGATCTGTACCTTGGGTCGAGTGATAAGATGGTGTTCTGGAATGA
>JBEBGW010000079.1:0-14587 GCA_040081025.1 Pyrinomonadaceae bacterium
AGTCGCTCCGATCTTCTGGGATAACCTCGCTGTAAGATAATCGAGATTATTAGCCTGAAACGATACGACATGCTGGCTTTCGAACGCCTTCAACTCGTCGAGAGCCTTTGCGTATTCGTGTCGCCCGATGCTATCGCGAACGGTCTCAAACCGTTGAGACACCGTCTGACCGAAGGCAAGCGTCAGCATCACCAAGAATACTAAGACGATTGAGATAGCTCTCATCAACCTTCATTCTAAACAAAAAAATGAGAAGTCCGATATCGGACTTCTCTAGCGGGGGAATGCTCTTTCGAGCCAGTCAGGGTGAAAACTTAATTGATCCGCTTGGTCGCGGCCGCATTTAGGGGGAGATCGTCCGCGTTGCCGAAGTCGAACGAGCGAAACCTGGGCGAGCCGCTTTCATACACGTACCATTTGCCTTTTCGGAAGACCGCGAAATCAACAACACCGTCGCCGTCATAGTCGCCGGGAGCCGCAACGTCATCGTCAAAACCCATCACGAACGGTTCGACTTCACCGGTTTCGCTTGAAAGCACGTTCCATTTGCCAGCCGAATATACCGCGAGGTCAGCCTTACCGTCGCCCGTGTAGTCTGCCGGAACTAAGGTGTCTTTTTTTGAATCGCCAAATACTTCGCTGCGATATTTGCTGTCGGAAGTTTGTAGGATCATCCAACGATTCTCGCTCGGGCGAAATACCGCGATATCGATCTTGCCGTCGCCATCGTAATCCGCGGGAACCGGAATGTCGCCGTCGACTCCGAAAGATGTTTTCTGTGAACCGATCAGCCACTCGCCGGTCGTCGGTCGCCAAACCGCGATCTCAGCCTTGCCGTCGCCGTTGTAATCGCCTGCGACCGGAATATCGCCGACTGCTCCGAACTTGATGATCTGAGCTTTTGCGTCGCTGCTGCGGCGGATCAGCCAGGTCGCAGTCGACGGACGCCAAACAGCGGCGTCGATCGCGCCATCACCGTCGTAGTCCGCGGGAACGATCTTGTCCGAAGCCATTCCCCATTTGACGGCCACAAACGCGCATCCATCACTCGAATTCGTGTACCAGACACCTTTTGCCGGGTTGAAAACCGAATATTCGCCGCTCTTTGCGTTGCACTGACCGGCGGCCGCGTCTGCACCGCTGATAACGATTGCGATGACCAGAAGGGCGATGATTCGTAGATTTTGGAGTGCGTTTCTCACAAACTTCTTTTCTTCGATTTTCTTGATTATGCCGAGCCGCTTTTCTAAGACGCCGTTTCCGACCAATTTTGCGTAAGCGTCGTCGGCTATGCCCCTACCAAACTGACAATCATAGGAGTGTTCCTGTAAAATCAATCGTTCAATATGACCGCACGAATACTCAGTGGCCGCCAGATCGCAGATTCGATCAAGGAAGAGGTCCGCGACGAGGTGGCAAGGCTCTACGAAGAGCACGGATTTCGGCCTGGCTTGACCGTGGTTCGCGTCGGTGAGGATCCCGCATCTGCGGTCTATGTAAGTAATAAGGTGAAAACCTCGCACGAACTGGGGATCATCTCCGAGCACATTCACCTGGACGTGGATGCCACTCACGACGAGGTTCTGCAGACGGTCAAGAAACTGAATCAGCGCGACGATATTGACGGGATTCTCGTCCAACTGCCGCTGCCCGGTCATATTGACGATAGTGCGATCCTCGAAGCGATCGATCCCGAAAAGGACGTTGACGGCTTTCACCCGGTTAATGTCGGACGCCTCCATCAAGGTGTTCGCTCGTTGGTGCCGTGTACGCCGGTGGGAGTGATCGAGATTCTGAAGCGTTCGGATATTGATATCGCCGGCAAGCATGCGGTCGTGCTCGGACGGAGCAACATCGTCGGCAAACCGATGGCCGCCCTTTTGTTGAAAGAAAACGCGACGGTGACGATCTGTCATTCACGAACGGCCGATCTGCCGTCGATAACTCGACAAGCCGACATCCTCGTCGCCGCGATCGGCCGAGCCGGATTCGTCCACGGCGAACACATCCGCGAAGGTGCGACGGTTATCGATGTGGGAATTAATAATGTGTCCGATAAAGAGTTCGTGTCCGAGTTGTTTTCGGATGAAGATCTACTAAAACGGCTCGCGGCCATCGATAACCGAGGCTTCACACTCGTCGGCGATGTAAATCCGAAAGAGGCGATCGAAAAGGCGGGAAGCTTTACGCCCGTCCCCGGCGGCGTCGGATTACTAACCGTGGCGATGCTGATGAAGAATACGGTCGATGCAGCGAAGATGAGAAGAAAGATCTGACGGAACGGAAGAAATTCAACCGCGGATGAACCCCGATAAACGCAGATTTTATTTTCGGCTAGTTGTACAAGATCCGCGTTAATTTGCGTCCATCTGCGGTATAAGGTTGTTGGAAGTGACCACTCTTATGAAATTCGAAGAATACCAATCAGAAGCGAGCCAGACGGCTCTTTACCCGCGGCGTATGGAAAACCTTGAGTACCCGACTCTCGGCCTGGCCGGTGAGGCAGGCGAGGTGGCGAACATCGTGAAGAAGATCCAGCGAGATTCCGGCGGCGTCATTACCGACGAGACTCGGGCAAAGCTCAAGGACGAGCTCGGCGACGTGCTCTGGTACATCTCCGCGTGCGCCGACGAACTCGGCCTGACGCTCACCGAGATTGCTGAGTTCAACGTTAACAAACTCGCGAAACGCCACAACCGGGCAGCCTAGCCGGGAACGCAGGCGTCCCGCCTGCAATGAGTGCGAAGCACGAAAGCGATGCTCAAGGTTGGGTTAACCGGATCGATAGCGGTCGGCAAGTCATTCGTTTGCGATGTATTTCGCGAACTCGGCTGTCATGTTCTCGACGCTGATAAGACGGCTCGCGATGTCGTCCAGAAAGGCACGCCGGGGCTGGCAAAGATCGTCAGCGAGTTCAGCGATGAAATTCTCACTGCCGATGGCGCCCTTGATCGCCCGAAAATGGCATCGATCGTATTTGCCGATGAGAAGATGCGGCTTCTGCTGAACTCGATCGTCCACCCGCTCGTCTTTGAATCTCAGAACGCCTGGCTTGCGGCTCGCGAAGCGGAAGATCCGAACGGGATCGCCATCGTCGATGCCGCTTTGATGATCGAATCGGGCGGCTATCGACGGTTCGAGAAGCTGATTGTCGTCTGGTGCGAACCTGAGATACAATTCGAGCGTCTAATCAAACGCGATGGGTTGAGCGAAG
The DNA here is from genome assembly GCA_040081025.1 of Pyrinomonadaceae bacterium. Taxonomy (GTDB): domain Bacteria; phylum Acidobacteriota; class Blastocatellia; order Pyrinomonadales; family Pyrinomonadaceae; genus OLB17. The sequence goes on from JBEBGW010000079.1 coordinate 3,215, forward strand.
CGGATGCGAGAAAGCGGACGCAGGCGCAAATGCCGCAGGACGAAAAGAAGCGGTTCGCCGATTTTCTGATCGATACCTCGGGCGAATTCGAGTCGACCCGCGCGCAGTGCAGACACGTTCACTCTAAACTTCTGGAACTTAACCGCTAGAGCATCTTTGTATTTTGTATAAGATGTAACCGGACGATGCGGAATTTAACGGCTCAAAGAGTAGTACTTTCTTTGACCGCTGCGGCGGCATTTCTCCTGGCGTCCTGCACACAGCTCAAGCAGCCTCAGCCCGAGCCCTACTTCGCCGAAACAGCCGCTCCGCCGAAACAAGAACTTCGCTGGAGCAACGGCAGGGCGCCGAAGTCGCTCGATCCGGCAAAGGCTGCCTCGGCTCCCGAGACCGACATCGCACGAGCACTCTACGAAGGCCTTACGGATCTTGATTCGCGGACGCTAGAACCTATACCCGCCGTTGCCGAACGTTGGGAATCCGTCGACGAGAACCGGACGTGGCGATTTTATCTGCGGGAAGATGCGGTGTGGTCGAACGGGAAGAGGGTTACTGCGGAAGATTTTGTTCGATCGGTCAAGCGGCTAGGCGACAGCGGAACCGAAGCAGCTCACCGCGACCTACTCTCGAACTTCCGCGGCCTGGATGTGCAGCAGAAGATCGTAGAGCCGAAGTCGAGTCAGGAACGGGCAGATGCGAGTGCTTTGGCCGCTCCAACGCCGACCGTTTCGCCGACACCGACATCATTTTCAACACCAGCCGCGCCTGAACAGGGGATCGTTGCCGAATCTCCGACCGTCTTGAGGATCGATCTGATTCACCCCGACAAAGATCTTCCGAAGCTTCTCGCGCATCCGATATTTCGTCCGGTCTTTGAAACGGCAGATAAGGTCGATCCCAAGGCGACTCCTGTCACTAACGGCCCGTTCAAGCTGGCGAGTTCCAGCGCGGAGAACCTTATTCTTGATCGGTCCGAGACGTATTGGGATCGCAAGGCGGTCAAACTCGAACGCGTGTTGTTCGTTGCCACCGCATCACCCGAGAAGGCTCTCGATGCCTATCGAGAAGGCAGGATCGATGCTGTAACCAATGCCGAATTCTCGCCTGCGGCCCTCAAGCTTCTCGAACCATTCGACGACTTCCGTCGAACTGCTCACAATGCCCTCAATCTTTATGAGGTCAACACAACGCGCGTCCCGTTCAACGACAGGCGTGTGCGGCAGGCTCTTGCCCTTGCGATCGAACGCGAAAAGATCACCGAAGGGGAGCTCCAGGGAACGACGCGCCCGGCTGACGGATTCCTACCGGCCGGAGCGAAGACTGGCGAACGTCTTTCGTCCGACATTCAGAGGGCTCGGACGCTTTTCGATGAAGCCGGCTTTCCCGAAGGAGTCAGCTTTCCGACTATCCAACTCGTGATCAATCGTAACGACGCTCAGCAGCGTATCGCAAAGGCGGTCGCCGCGATGTGGAAAGAAAATCTCGGCATCGACACGAACATAATGGTTCGCGATCCGGCCGAGATAGATGTGGCTCGGGCGTCGGGTGCATTCGATCTGATTCGCCGCGGCGTCGTGCTTCCGACCGCGGACGAAACCGCAAGTATGCTGTCTATATTCGGCTACAGCCCGTCACCGACCACCGTCGATCCGCTCGCCACCCCGGAGCCGCGATCCGAATTGCGCCGCGAAGGATTTCAGAGCGGCCCCTCCGTATCTGTCGATCCCAGTGCCCCGCCCGCCGGTCCGCCTCAGATCCTGACCGAGGCAGACGCTCTTTATGAACTCCGTTCGATCCCACTTTATTATCCGACTTCCTATTCGCTTGTGAAGCCCTACGTCAAAGGATTCGATCTCAACGCCCTCGATGCACCGTCACTCAAATCGGTCGAGATCGATCCGAACTGGCGAGCGCGATAGCTCCGAGCAGAATAAGTAACTAAATGAGCGGAGTGCGATTGGTCACATTTCCAGTGCATTTTTACCATTTTCTGCTACAATCTCGGTGAATACAGTACGGTCGTACCCCTCTTCCCCGTTCCGGGCGTTAATTTTTTTGGAGATTTAGAAGATGAAAGATCAGGTGATACGCCTTTCGCTTTCGATGGCTGTTATCGGTTCGCTTGTTTGGTCACTGACCGGATGCATGACAAGCGCATCGTCACGATATTTCGGAACGACGACCCCTCCATCCGAGAACACGCTTCGGTATGTTTCGGGCGGAGAGCCGGAATCGCTTGATCCAGCGGTTTCAAACAGCCAGCCCGACGCTCGCATCTACTTGGCAATGTATGACGCCCTGATCGAGTATGAGCCGAAAACGATGGAGGCGATCCCGGCCATCGCAAAGTCATGGGAGATCGGGGAGGAAGGTACAGAGTACGTTTTTCATCTCCGCGATAACGCGAAATTCTCAAACGGTGCTCCGCTAACGGCTCACGACTTTGTCTTCACCATGCGTCGCGGCTTTTCCCCTGAGCTTGCTTCGCGTAACGCGAGTTTGGGTTACTACATAAAGTATTCCGAAGCCTACAACGCCGGTCGAGTGTTCGTTAAGTGTGGCGATAAATTCTTGCTCAAGGGTGGTGGATCAACAGATGCGGCTCAACCGGCAGACGTCCACTCATTCCTCGACGCACCCGAACGCCTCGCCATCGCCGGCGACGAGGCCGGACGTACGAAAGCCTTCGACGCGGATAAGAAGCTGAAGGAAGCGGCCGCCGGATGTGAATTCGTTCCGGTCAAGGCCGAGGATATCGGCGTACAGGCGGTGGACGACTACACGGTACGGATCAAGCTTTATCAGCCTGCACCGTATTTCCTCGGCCTGCTTGGCCACCAATTTTTCCGGGTCGTTTCCAAAGACGTTGTCGAAAAATTCGGCAACCGCTGGTCGCGGCCGGAGAACATTGTAACGAGCGGATCATTCAAGGTGCTCGAGCATCGTCCGTATGACCGTCTGGTTGTCGTCAAAGATCCGAACAACTGGGATGCCGCGAACGTGCATCTCGACCGCATTGAATTTTACCCGCTCGACGAGCAATCGACGATGCTGAATCTGTATAAGTCCGGAGCCCTTGACGCCACTTACAACCACACTGTCCCGTCGTCATGGAATGAAACGATCAGGCAGTATAAGTCGGAGTATCAACTGCACGCCGAGAACGCTTCCGAGTTTTACGTCATAAGCGTGAAGAAGCCGCCAATGGATAATATTAAGGTCCGACAGGCGTTCAGCCTTGCGATCGACCGGGCGTCGCTGGCCCTTTTTAAGAAGACCTATAAGCCGCTCGTCTACATAATCCCGTTCGGCATCTACCCGAAGTACGAAGAGGCCCGCGAGAAGATCTGGGATGAAGAACTGAAGAAGCAGGGAAGTTCGCTTGCGGAATGGAAAGCTCGCGAGTTCGATGCAGAAAAGGCGCGGAAGATCATGACCGAGGCCGGTTATCCGGTCCAGAAATCGGGATCCGGTTGGGCTTGCCCGACTTTCCCGGTCGAGAACGTGAGCATCACCTACAACACCAACGACAACAACAAGGCCACGGCCGAATTCATGCAGGCACAGTGGAGGCAGAATCTCGGCATTACGGTTCCGCTGAAGAACATGGAGTTTAAGACGTTTCTGCCGATGCTCAATAAGGTCGAATACTCAGGCTTTGGGCGGCGTGGATGGATCGGCGACTACATGGACCCTTTCACCTTCCTCTACCTCTATTATTCCGAGGGCAATGAAAGCGCGACCGGCTGGTGGGATCCGAAGGTCGACGCAGTTCTCGACGAAGCGAACAAGACCGTGGATGAACAAAAGCGTTACGAAATGCTGGCCAAAGCCGAGTTGATGGTCGCTCAGGCAGAGCTCACCATTCCACTCGCCGTTCCGGGAACGAGCTTCATGAAGAAGCCATATGTAAAAGGCCTGTATCCGAATCCCGGCGTGCTGCATCCATGGAAATTTGTTTACATCGAACGCGATCCGTCTAAATGGGATCAGGATGCGGATGAAATAATGAAGATCTCCGACCCGCAGGTGGACCGTGAGGTCAAGAATCTGATGGCGACCCAGGAAGAATTCAAAGCCAACCGGAGCGCACAGCCGCCGGCGAAAACACGCGAATAGAAGAAAATAGATGCTGATCTTTTTATTACGACGCCTCCTTCTGATCGTGCCGATGGCCCTGCTGGTCGTGACGCTCACTTGGGGACTGATACGAATCGCGCCGGGAACGTTCTACGACAGCGAAAAGAAGCTGCCGCCTGCGATCGAAGCGAACATCAAGAAGAAGTACGGGCTCGATAAGCCGTGGTATTCCCAGTATTTCATCATGCTCGGCAATGTCACTTGCCGGACGATGGCGAGCGATGAAACGACGCTCAACGGATTCCAATTCAACGTCGGCAGTTCGCGGGTGAAGTGTTTCGATTTCGGCGATTCGCTGAAGTATGAAGGCCAATCAGTGAACGAGATCATCCGCAGGCACCTTCCATATTCCGCTACGATCGGAATCATCGCCTATATTCTCGCGTTGATCGTCGGAGGAGGAGCCGGATTGTTCGCTGCTCTCCGACAGAATTCGATCTACGATTACGGCGCGATGGCTATCGCGATGCTCGGACTTTCGGTTCCCAATTTCGTCCTCGGCCCGATCCTCGTTCTTGTATTCGCGCTCGGTCTTTACATCCTACCTGCGGCCAGATGGGGAGGCATCGCGAATCTGATCTTGCCGGTCATTACGCTCTCGGCGATCTACGCCGCCTACATCGCAAGGCTCACGCGTGCAGGAATGCTGGAGGTAATGCGGTCGGATTACATCCGCACGGCAAGGGCAAAAGGATTGAACGAAACCACGGTCCTTCTTAAGCATGCCATCCGCGGCGGAATCATCCCGGTCGTATCGTTCACCGGGCCGGCCCTCGCCGCTCTGCTCGCGGGAACCGTCGTCGTCGAACGCATCTTCTCGATCCCAGGACTGGGTAAAATCTTTATCGAGTCAGTGCTGAATCGCGACGAGCCGCTAACGCTCGGGATCGTAGCGTTCCTATCGGTGCTGGTAATGCTCCTTAATTTGATCGTGGATATCTCTTACGGGTTTCTCGATCCGAGGATCAGGTACGAATAGTTTCTAGGTGAGTGCGATAACGTCGCGGACAAATGAGTGAAATTGAATCAATAAAACAAACGTCTTTGTGGGGCGACGCGTGGAAGCGACTGCTGAAAAACAAGCTGGCTGTTTTCGGGCTGGTCGTTCTCGCGATAATGGTGCTGCTTGTTACCGCCGGGCCGCCGATCTTTACCGGTCTGACCGGCTATACCGCAGACGCTTTTCCCGCCGGCGGAGATCTTATGAAATCCTTTCCTCCGTCATTGCAGCATCCGATGGGAACGGACGAAGGGGGACGCGACATTTTCGCGCGTGTGCTTCAGGGTGGACGTATCTCGCTTGCAGTCGGCATTATCTCGACGATCGTCAGCCTCATCGTCGGCGTCTCGTACGGAGCTGTCGCCGGCTATCTCGGCGGCTCGATCGACAACGTGATGATGCGCATCGTCGATATCATCTACGCGATCCCTTACATCCTGGTCGTGATCGTGCTGCTGTCGGTCTTTGGCGGGCCGAACACACAGGTCTTGATCCAGTGGCTTCCGTCGATACTTGCTGGCATCGTGGTCGGGGTCGCGGCGATGCTGGCCGCGTTTTGGCTTTATCGACGCCTATTCGGAGAGATGACTGCTCGAACCTTAGGCGAGCGGTTCGTACGTCTTGTAGTCGGTATTTTGGTTGCCGCCGCCGTCTTCACCTTGATCGGAGCCGCCGCATACCTTGTCGGTGAAACTGGCCTCGGTGCAAGTATTGCCGAGCGCTACGGCGACCGCGTAAATCTCGGGCTCAGCCAGATCTTTCTCTTGTTCTTCGCTCTTGGCCTGGTTTCGTGGCTTACGATGGCCCGCGTCGTCCGCGGACAGATCCTCAGTCTTAAGAATCAGGAGTTCGTACTCGCGGCGAAGGCGACGGGCGTTTCGACGTTTGGGATAATCTTCAAGCACCTCGTGCCGAACGCCCTCGGTCCTGTGATCGTTTACTCGACTCTGACAGTGCCGAGCGTGATGCTTTCCGAAGCATTCCTCTCATACCTCGGTCTCGGTGTCCAAGCGCCATACGCCTCATGGGGAAGCCTCGCCGCCGATGGCGTTAAGAACATCGCTATCTTTCCGTGGCAATTGATCTTTCCCGGCGTAACAATGGCACTGACTCTTTTCTCGCTCAACTTTCTAGGGGACGGATTACGGGACGCTTTGGATCCGCAGACGAGGAAATTCTGAAGTTCAGTGTTCAAGCTTCAGCTTGTTCTTTCGGCGATTTGAAAACTAAGGGAAACAAGCTAAAGCTTGAACTCTAAACATTTGATGACCAATAACGGAACAATTCTCTCGGTCAAGGACCTGAAGACCTATTTTCAGACCGAAGACGGTGTGGTGAAGGCGGTCGACGGGATCTCGTTCGAGTTGAAGGAGGGCGAGACGCTCGGAATCGTCGGCGAATCCGGATCAGGCAAATCGGTCACCAATCTCTCGATCATGCGGCTGATACCGGAGCCTCCGGGAAAGATCGTCGGTGGCGACGTTGTGTTCGATGGCATCGACGTGCTCGCTCTGCCGATCGACGAGGTGCGGAAGATCCGCGGCAAGCGTATCGCGATGATCTTTCAGGACCCGATGACGTCGCTCAACCCGTTCCTGAAGATCTCGACACAACTGATGGAGGTGACTCAGCTTCACCTCGGTCACTCGGCTGAGCAGGCTTACAAGCACGGCGTTAAGATGCTCGAGACCGTTGGCATACCGGATGCTCGCGCGCGAATGGACGGCTATCCGCACGAACTCTCCGGCGGTATGCGGCAACGCGTGATGATCGCGATGGCTCTCTCGTGCGATCCAGAGCTGCTGATCGCCGACGAGCCGACGACCGCTCTCGACGTGACGATCCAGGCCCAGATACTGGAGCTCATCAAGGATCTGAAAGAGCGAATGGGAACAAGCGTGATCCTCATCACGCACGATCTCGGCGTAGTCGCGGGAATGACGCAAAAGATCATTGTCATGTACGCGGGAAAGGTTTTCGAGCAGGCTCCCACCCGCGAGCTTTTCGCGACGCCGGCTAATCCATACACGCGAGGATTATTAAGGAGCGTCCCCGATCCGGCTCATGAGCAGGGCAAGGAGCTGTATCAGATCCCCGGCCTGCCGCCCGACGTGGCTCATCTTCCGCCCGGCTGCCCGTTCGCGGAACGCTGCGACCGTGCGGAGGACATCTGCCGGAAAGAATTCCCACCGTTCGTCGAGGTCAACGAAGGCCATCATTCGCTCTGTCATTTTGCGAAAGAAGTTTACGAGGATTCAAAGGCACATCCGCCGACTGCGGCCGCGAGGGCACATAAATGAAACAACATCACATCGCGTTTTTCGTTCTTCTCCTTGCCGTCATCGGTTGTAAGATCCCCGGACTTTCCGGCGGCGGGCTTGGCGGCGGGTCGAAAGGGACCGCGACCGGCGGTTCCGATCCGAAGACCGACGTTATCGAGGCGTCCAAGAAATTCACGGCACTGCAATCGTTCACCGCGAATATGGAAGGTATGGGGCAGACCGCGATCAAGTCGCAGGTCAAATATTTGGCTCCCGATAAATTCCACATTACTTATCTCGGCGGAACGGGGGCCGGTATGGAGATCATCTATATCGGAAAAGATGGCTATATGAAGACCGGCGATAAGTGGACGAAGATGCCCAGCACCGGGCAAAGCATCCCTAACCTTCGCGATTCGTTCACCGAGGAAGGATTAAAAACTCTCTCGGACGTGACGTTTGATGGCGAGGAAAAAGTCAACGGTAAATCGGCGTCGGTTTACGGCTACAAGAACGTCACGCCGGTAGGAGCCTCTCCATTCACGTCGAAGATCTGGATCAGCAACGACACAGGCGTGCCGATGAAGATACATGTCGAATATCCGAACAACCCGGCGTTGAAGTACATGGATGTCAGCTACGACACCGAATCAAAGGTCACCATCGAACCGCCCATAAAATAGATGAACCGCGATCTTGTGTTTCCATTGATATTGCTCGCAGTCGCTGCGCTTGGGTGCTCGTGGCTCAACGACGCAGGTACGACAAACTCCGTGAATACCGCGGGGGTGAATTCCAACGCCAACGCGACGAACAATTCCACGTCTACCGCCGCGACTCGTGAGAATCCTGCAGCCGATATCGAGGCGATGGCGGATAAGTTCCTCGCGGAGAGAACGTTCCGGGCCAAGATGCGCGGGACCGGCGACAAGGAAGTGAAAACGGATCTTGAATTCGTCGCCCCCGACCGATTCCGGCTTAAGACCGGCCCTGGACTTGAAACCGTCGTGATCGGAAAGGATGTCTATCTTTCGATGGAAGGTTCATTTCAGAAGCTGCCCGGAGCGATGGGCAATTCCGTCCCGGACCTCCGAGCGACATTCAACAATGAAGGCCGTAAATGGTTCAGCGATGTCCGATTCGTCGGTGAGGAGACGGTGAATGGTAAGCCGTCGCTTGTCTACGAATACAAGAACAAGGGCGAAGGGAATCGCGGCGAGAACGATTCGAAGATCTGGGTTGCGAAAGACGACGGACTGCCGTTAAAGATCGAATCACGATATAAGAGCGGCAATCTCAAGACGATGGTGATCGAGTACGAATACGATCCGAACATCAAGATCGAAGTACCGGCCACGAAGAAATAGATGGAAACGAACGACAACAATTTGATCTCGCTTCAGGATCTGCAGGTATACTACCGCATCGGCGGCGGTCTTTTCGGCGAGGCGAAAACGGTGAAGGCCGTGGACGGCGTTACGCTCAACATCCGCAAGGGCGAAACGCTCGGGCTTGTCGGCGAATCGGGCTGCGGCAAATCGACCCTCGGCAAAGCGATCCTGCGTCTCACCGAACCGACGGGCGGGAAGGTCTTCTACAACGGCAAGGATCTCGCTCACCTGCCGAAGTCCGCAATGCGAGAGCAGCGCAAAGATCTGCAAATGATCTTTCAGGATCCATACGCCTCGCTCAATCCGCGAATGACCGTAGGCCAGATCATCGGCGAACCGATCAGGACCTTCGGCCTTGCAAACGGGGGCCTCGACGAGAGAGTTCAGGAGTTGATGGAAACTGTAGGCCTCAGCCGTCGCTTCATCAAGCGCTATCCGCACGAATTCTCAGGCGGCCAGCGTCAGCGTATCGGCATCGCTCGAGCACTCGCCGTCGATCCCAAGTTCATCGTCGCCGACGAACCGATCTCCGCGCTCGACGTGTCGATCCAGGCCCAGATAATGAACCTGCTCGAACGTTTGCAGGCCGAAAAAGATCTCACCTATCTCTTCATCTCGCACGACCTCCGGGCCGTTCGCCACCTCTCCGACCGAGTCGCCGTAATGTATCTCGGCAAGATCGTCGAACTCGCACCCGGCAAGGATATCTACGCCGAACCTTTGATGCCCTACACCAAGGCGCTGATCTCAGCCGTGCCTGTGCCTGATCCCGAGATCGAAGCAACGCGCGAGCGCATCATCCTCAAAGGCGACGTGCCCTCGCCCATCAATCCACCCGCGGGCTGTCGGTTTCATACTCGCTGTGCCTATGCGATCGACGCATGCCGCACGACTGTCCCGCAACTCGTCGAGATCAAGCCGCGTCACTTAGCTGCCTGCATCCGCATCAACTCAGAGAATCCGGATATCGATGCCAACGCCGAGGCGGGATTAGGAGCAATTGGCTAGCAATTGAAAAAACTCCTTTCTTCCTTTTTGGTTTTTTTGTGATTTTTGTGGTTCCATTTTCTAACCACAGAAAACACAAAAAACACAGAACAAAGGCCCCATCAAAAAATGGCCGCTCCTAAGAGCGGCCGCAGCCAATCAAACCGACTAACGAAAAGGATAATTAACGGCTTGATGTGGCCGATGTTGCTTGGTTGTTGAAGGCGTCACGCAGAGCCTTCGTCTTGTCGTGAGCTGCGACTACGCCTTCGTACTGCCGCACGATCACCTCACGCATATAATCCGGTAGAAATCCGTCGAGAGCATCCTTATATGCCTTCTTCGCCGAATCTTCACCCCGTTCGCATTCGTTCAGGATCGAACCTTCGTCCTTGCCCGTGACGGCTGACTTAATATTGATCCATCCGCGATGCAGACTGCCCGCGATACTTCCCGAGTTTTCCGGGTCGCCTCCGAGCGTTCTCACTAGCGACTGCAACTCGCCGGCGAACTGTGATCTTTGGATCGAACATTCACTAAAGAACGACTTCAGATCCGACCGCTCCACGCCTTCCGACGCTTCCTGAAATCCCATCTGCCCGTCCTTACAAGTTTCGATCAAACCGTTCAATGTCGAGATGACCTCGTCGTTGTCGACTGTCGTGTGTGTGTCTGCCTCTGGGACGATCGGTTTTGTTGCTTCGTAATCGTTGATCATGATCCTAACCTCCTGGATATGTAAGTAATTTCGTTCTAGACAAGCCCATCCAATGACTTCCGAGGCTGATTACTTCAATACCCGTGCCACTCGGGTTTTCGCCTGTATTTACAACGCCTTGCCCGAACGTCCCAAATCTTTGCAATCTCAGCGGCCGCAATCTGCATCGAATTGCTTCACCGAAAGCTCACATTTGAGCCCGAGGCGAGGCACTATGGCATAATCACCTCTTACAAGCGTTCACCCGGATCAAGAAAATTGTTGAAATTGTGTGAGGATTAGGAATATCTAGCAGGTATTACTAAACACCACCCCGAAACCCGCGCGCTATGCACATGCGTGCTGTGGGGTGGTTTGTGTCTCTATAACTAATGAGTGCGGTCGATGAAAAGGACGAACTGACATTGGAAAGCCTCGCCGAGCAACACGGCGTGGCCGTCGTCGTCGTCGACGAAAATTCCATTGAGGTCGCCTCTGCCAATAACAATTCTATCTGCTCCCAACTCTACTATTCCCCCGATTTCGGAGCCGCCTGCGCTGAGTATTGCGGCAAGGCGTACGCCATGGCAACGGCCGCGGGAGACGCCGTCGACTACGAATGTCACGCCGGACTCGTGTGCCGGGCGGTTCCCGTAGTTCAGGGTGGGAAACGGCTGGTCGCGATCGTTGGCCGTACCTTTGTCCGCTCTGAAAACTACCGACGGGCGACTGAAAAGGCATCCGCGGGCGACTGGCGACGATTTCCGCGGAACACGCTATTCGACAATGTGCTTCTTTCGGGATCGTCAGCTCCGATCGAACGGCTTGGCCGTGAACTCGGGGCCGCATCAACGCCGTTTGTCGAAGGGCCCGCGAAACCTGCGCGTAAGACAAAGC
>JBEBGW010000080.1:0-14559 GCA_040081025.1 Pyrinomonadaceae bacterium
AGCTAAGCCCGGAGCTACCCCGACCCCAGGCATTCCGGATCCGGCGACACTTAAGAAGCAGATGGAGGAGATCCGAAAGCGGCTGAATAGTAATTCGAACCAGCCGCAGCAACCTCCGCCTCCTGGTGCAGGAGACGGCCAAATGATGCGGAAACAGAGAAAGATCGCTAACGTTAACAATTGACTATTTGGCATCTAGAACAAAAAAGGCAGAGCCTTGCGGCTCCGCCTTTTTTCACTTTGGGTTCGCAGTTGTCTACGGAGTCATGTTCACGCCGAAATCGAAGAACTTGGCGCCGACGCCGGCCGCTGTGTTCGAGTTGCCGGAGTTGACCAGCATAAACCCGTATTCACCCTTCTGGAGAGCTGAAGCTGGAGTGATCTTAAAGATCCCGTTGCCAAGATCTTCGGCCTTGAACTGAACGACATATTCGTCGGAAAGTCCGCCTTTAGCTCCGAAGGCATTCGATTTCCCGATCGTGACCTCGCGGTTGTCGCTACGCTGATTGAAACGTACTAACGTGAATTCTTTCGGGTCAGAAGGCACTCCACTTGAAGTATTCAGGCCGCCGCTCGTAACGTCCAGATAGAAGTAAAAAGTCGGTCCGGTTTGGTTGAGTTGCAAGTCGGCGTTCCGGCCCGGCAGATTGGTTTTGGTTTTGACCTTGCCGATCCCGTAAGTAAGCGATGAGGTGAAAAGGCCGCCCGTGCGATTTTGTGCTGAGACATTCGGCTTAAGCGGGGTCATCTTTCTAACGCCGTCGCGCTCCTCAAAAAGATAGATCCCGTAGTTATGCTTTGCCAGCGGGTCGTTGGGGTCGCCGGTAGGACCTACGGGAGCCGCACCGGATGTTCCAGCTCCAGACGAGCCGGCGCCGGCAGCTCTTCCGCTCTTCGCTTCGAGCATTGAGCCGACGACGTCATCGCCGACTCCCGATTGCTTCAGCTTGATAAGAGCATCGGTGGACATATCAAAATTCGACTTCGACGTTCTGATCTTTCCGATGATCACAGAACCGGCGAGGCCGGCTTTGGTGAGGGAAATTACCTCGTCGTTCGTCATCACTTCGTCTTGAGCGGTTACGACGCTTATCGCACCGAATGCCAGCACGAAGGCGACGGCAAACGCGAAAACTCTGCTTTTCATTGTCGTTCTCCTTGAGCAATTCCGCCCAGTTTCTAATTTGGGAAAGTCCGAATCATTTCGGTTTGCGGATCATGGTCTCGCGAGTTCGAATATTCAGATTCGGGCGGTAAATTCTAACTTTTAGGGTATAGGTAACGCCCGGAAGGCGTTCGTCGCTAGGATAATACCCCAAACTGTACGTTTTACGAAGCTCTTCTGCGATCTTCGCGAAGGCAATGTTGAGATTTGTGTTGGATGATACTTTGAAAACTCTCCCTCCGCTCGAATCAGCTACCGCATCGAGAAACTCGCGAGCTTCGACATAATCGATCTCCCGCTCGCCTTTCACCGGTGGCGTTTCGTATATATGCGGCTTGTCATCATCGTCGTAACGAATCTGGGCGTCCTTTCGACGGTTTTTTCTAACGTCGTCGTATGTATCATATCGAAGCGGATAAACGATCACGTCATCCTCTTCAACAAACCCAAGGATCTCTCTTTTCGACGATTTTCCGCTGTAGGTATCGACTCCGTCGCTCAGCATCACTATCGCTTTCCGCCCGGAAATTGCACCGAGCTGCTTGTTCAATGCGATGTCCATCGCGTCAAAGACGCTTGTCCCTGATCCGGTTCGTGTTGCTTCGATCGCGAGTTTCAAAACGCGGCGGTCAGATGTCGGTTGGCACAGCACCCTTGGCTTCTCGTCGAACGCGATCACAGTCACTTTGTCGTTTTCCTTGAGCTGAGCCACGAACTGAAGAGCCGCCGCCTGGATCTCGTTGAGTTTGAACACGGTCGAGTAGCTCATATCGAGCAAAAGGGCGACAGTGAAGGGCTGATCGACGCTTGAGAAGTACGCGATCCTTTGCTCTTCGCCGTTTTCGAAAATGCGAAACTCGGACTGCTTCAGATCGGTCAGCGGTCGAGAACCCTTCGATGTGACGCGGACCGGCACTGTGACCAGATCTGTTTCGACCTTGATCGTATCGTCACCTGCGGGCTGAGCGGTTTCGACAGGTTTCGGTTTGATACGTGTCGTGCTTTCGGAGTACGAGGTCTGGCGGCCGGATTGTCCGAACTCGACCGAGGCGGAAATGATCAGAAGCGCAACGACGCGAATGATGGAGCGAGATATCACTTCGATCTAGTATAGCGACGATCGACCGTTGATCGAAAGAAATTACTCGGTTACAGAGTTGAAGGCTTCGCGGATCGCGATCCGGTGAAGGGAGAGCTGCTGATGAAAATCGGCGAGCGACGTGAATCCCAATCGCCCCACGATCTTTCGAAGCTGCGAGTTGCCCGAGTGGGGTACGACGTGGGATCGGCCAATGATCAGCCGCATTGCGTGGTCGAGCGTAGACAGGAATTCGTAGCCTGAGAGAAGGGGGGCGACGTTAGCAGCGGACAGAGAGCCTTTTGATCGAAGTTTTTCGAGCATCTTCCCGCTCGAACGGCTGTCATCAGTATCTGGTACGTTGTCTCGAAGCTGGAGATATCGGATCGCAAAGTAGATGTCCAGCATCCCGCCGGGACCGTATTTTATGTTGACGGAGTTTTTGCCGGCCTTGGCGCGTTCTTTTTCGAGCAGGAGTCGAACGCGGCGAGTCTCTGTTGCTAATTCCTGAGCGGGAATCGCTTGGCCTCGGCCGTGGACTGCTGTCGATATCCGTTTCCACACCTGATCGGCGATATCTCCTCCGCCAGCCGCACGCAGCTTCACGAACGCGAGGAGTTCCCATATCGACGCCGTCTCCGTCATATAGCTTTCGAATGAAGAGGCGGAGATCACGTTCGGCCCATTTTTTCCGTGGGGTCGCAAACGCAGATCGACGCGGTACAGATTTCCGTCGCGGGTGTAACTCGATAACGCGTTAACGAAGATCTCTGCAGCTCGGCTGTAGAACTCAACTGGCGTCAACCCGGCGATCTCGGTGTTCTCATCGGCGTCGAACACGAGGACGAGATCGAGGTCCGAATCGTAATCGATCCCGGCTCCGCCAAGTTTGCCAAGCCCCATAACGGCCAGACCCAGGTCCGTGATCTCGTGTCCGGTCCGCAGCCCCATCTCCGAGCGTGCGATCTCAATGGCCGCGTCGATCGATGCTTCTGCAAGTTGGGTCTGCCGGCGTTTGGACTCTCGAATATCGATTCTGCCCACAGCATCCAGAGCTGCGATCGCGACCACTTGCTGTCGCCATTCTCGACGAAGTGCCGCGAGTTTGTCACCGGTCGTCGGTTTGTCCCGAACTATTGAAAGCAGCGTTTGTCGAACATCACCAGGCTCATCAACTATCTCTGAAACAACCTCGCCCCCAATGAATTCGCTAAATTTTGGTGATAGTTGAGCGAGCGATTTGACTAGGTCATCGCCTTCGATCGGCGGGCGTTCGACCGGCTCAACGATATCGACCTCGTCCGCAAAGAGTTCGGTAAAATCGCCGTCAGCGAAACGGTCGAGCGACTCCGAGGATTCGATGTTTTCATCGGAGAAGATCCGGCGGAAGATCCGGTTTACGTTGGCGGAGTGCTCGACGACCTTTGAATTGAACTCGGGAACTTTTTCGAAACGCATCCGTCGGGCGACCAATGCGCGTCTGATCGGATCGTCTGGAACGAGGTGGGTTTGCAGGCCGTTCTCCATCTGAAGTACGTGTTCGAGACGTCGCAGGAAATCGTATGCGTCGAACAATTGTGTTTGCTCGCGATCTTCGATCAATCCGCGATCGGCGAGCCGCCCAAGGCTGATCAGCGTGTGCGGCACGCGAAGCCATTTGTCACGACCACCATATGCAAGCTGCAACGCCTGGGCGATGAACTCGATCTCGCGAATTCCGCCTTTACCGAGCTTTACATCTAGGCCTTTAGCTTTAATGTGCTCGATGTCGATCTTTTGTTTTGAGCGGCGGACGCTCCGGAGAGCCGATCCGATCGACTGGCTTTCCGCGTAAACGTATGGCCGGACATCGCGGTTGAAATCGGAAAAGAGAGAAGGCTCGCCGGCACCGGACCGCGAGCGGATCAGCACCTGTCGCTCCCAGTCGGCGGCTTCGGTTTGGTAGTAGCGAACCGTATCCGCAACCGACATCGCGAGGGGCCCTACTCGTCCATGCGGCCGAAGCCGCAGGTCAACACGATACGTCGCTCCTTCCCCCGTCTGCTGCCCGATGAGCTTTGTGATCAGCTCGGACAGTTTCACGAAGTATTCGCGATTTGTGACTTTGCCCCGATTGCCAGTGCCGGTCGTTTCACCTTCCTCGGAGTAAAGAAATAGGAGGTCGATATCGGACGAATAGTTTAGTTCGCGAGACCCGAGCTTGCCGAGCGTGACGACGCAGAAAGTCGACATTCGCTGCCGCCAGCGTTCGTCTGTTTCCTGAGGCGGGCCGAACCGGTTGTCGAGTTCCTGTCGTGCGATGCGAAGAGCCGATTCGAGGATGGCGTCGGCAAGATTCGAGAGCTCCTCGGTGATCTCCGCGACCGTTAGTTGTCTGCGGATGTCCGCAAGATAAATGCGGAGTAGTTCGCGTCGGCGAAATCGGGCGAACATTACCTGCGTTTCGAGAGTTGAATTCGTAAGGGAGAACCGTGCGAGCGATTCAAGAAGTTCGTCCTTGCCGCGAACCCCTTTGTCCTTGCGTCGGCGATTCAACCAGGAGATGTAGTCGGGGTTCTGTTGCAGCGTCGTCGCGAGAAGCGGGCTATATGAAACGAGAGTGAGGATGTCCGATAGCAGTGCCTCATCCTTCAAAAGCTTTCTATAGCTTGACAGCTGCATTTCCTCGAAGCGCCGAGCGAACTGAATGGCGGCCTCGGGATCAGGCAAATCTTTGATCAGATGATCGGGGATGCTCATTGGCGAAAGCGGGTCGAATCAATTCCGTACTTCTTGATCTTGTAACCAAGTATCCGCTCTGTCGATTCTAGTTGACGAGCCGCCTTTGCGATATTTCCGCTTGTGGATTTGAGCGTGTCGATGATCAGGTCGCGCTCGAACGATGCGACGGCGGATGATAGAGTCATTCGAGTTTCGGTTCCGGAAGTCTCCGCGGTCTGCAGCGTCGGCGGAAGATGATGGCTGTGAATCACGTTTGTGTCGCACACAAGCACGGCTCGTTCGATCGCGTTTTCGAGTTCTCGAACATTGCCGGGAAAGTGATAGCTCATCAACATATCGATGGCTGGCGTTGAGATCCTTCGGATTCTTTTTCCGTGCTCCGCCTCGTACTTCTCAAGGAAATGTTCGGCGAGAAGCAGAATGTCGGAGCGCCTCTGACGCAGCGACGGAAGAAATATGGAAAACACATTGAGTCGATAGTATAGATCTTCTCGAAACTCGCCTTTTGCGATCGCCTCTTCGAGATTCTTGTTGGTCGCCGTTATAAGCCGAATGTTGGCACTGATTGTTTCCGTACCGCCTAGCCGTTCGAATTCGCGCTCCTGCAGGACACGAAGAAGCTTGATCTGTGTTTGCAGCGGCAGGTCGCCGATCTCGTCGAGAAAGAGTGTTCCGCCGTCAGCAAGCTCGAACCGGCCGCGTTTAAGACGGTCGGCACCGGTGAATGCTCCGCGCTCGTGGCCGAACAGCTCGGATTCGATCAGCGTGTCGGGTAAGGCGGCACAGTTGATCTTGATGAACGCACGCTTGCTGCGGAGGCTGTTGTAATGGATCGCATTGGCGATCATCTCCTTGCCCGTGCCGCTTTCCCCACGAAGGAGAACCGTGGCGTTGGAACGCGCGACTTGGGTGACCTGATCGTAGACCTGTTTTATCTGGTGCGAGTTCCCGACGATGTGTGAAAACTCATACTTTTCCTTGAGTTCCTGTTTAAGGTGCGAGTTTTCTTCGATCAGCTTCTGACGTTCGCCGAGAACGGTATGTTCGATCTGAAAAGTTTGTGCCAACATCGACGCCAGGAGCGAAAGAAATCTGACCATCTCGTCGGCATCCTTTACAGCTTGCGCCGGGATCATTGTGCAGAGCACTCCGAGAGGTTTCCGAGTCGGGCGTATAGGAACGGCGATGAGACAACGGTCCTCACCATGATTCAAAAAATCGAGGGACGGTTCGTCAGAAGTCTTCCGAACATACAGCGTCGTCGATTCGTCGAACACTTTCCGAAGAATGCTGGAATCGGCTCGAGTTTCAATTCTGCGGAAGTCCGAAACGCTCAATCCGTAGGAAGCTGTAGGCTCCAACTTTTCAGTGTCGGAGTTCATTAAAAGCATAAAACTGCAATTGGCTCCCGACTCTGTCGCGATCAAGTGCATTAGGGAGTTGAAACCGGTAGCAGATCCTGCGGTCGAGGCCAGCGATTCGCTGATCTTTGATACTGCATGCAAAACATCAAACGACATAAGGTACAAAAACGTAGGTGCAATAGCGTAATTTAGCCTAAATCATGTAATTGCTCGGAAGTGTTCTTGTAGCGTACAGTCGTACTGACAAAAATGC
Source organism: Pyrinomonadaceae bacterium (assembly GCA_040081025.1). GTDB lineage: Bacteria > Acidobacteriota > Blastocatellia > Pyrinomonadales > Pyrinomonadaceae > OLB17. The sequence goes on from JBEBGW010000080.1 coordinate 6,582, forward strand.
AACGACTGAAGAAAACCTCATACAATATTGTCGGAATCTCTAGTCATGCCGAGTCCGCGAGAAGTTTTGGATGCCCAGTTAAAATATTGCGTACGAATAGTTTAGAAGATTGGTCTGACCTTTGGCACAATACGTGCGATAGCGAGACTGCAGTTAAAAGACCAGCATATTGGAGCTTGTTCTGATGGATCAAAACATTCGGTTCAGATTTTTCGCTATTGCTTCGATCATAACCGCGCTTCCTTTGTCTGTTTTCGCGGACGACGTTGCGGACCGCATTACGAAACTGGAAACGGCGGCGGCAGCGGCTCAAGGAGCAGCCGATAATGGCTTTATCCTTTTATGCTCAGCTCTCGTTCTGCTGATGACGATCCCTGGGCTGGCCCTTTTTTATGGCGGCTTAGTCAGACAGAAGAACGTGCTTTCGACAATGCTCAAAAGCATGATCTCGGTCGGGATCGTGACCCTGCTGTGGGCCTTTGTCGGCTACAGTCTGGTCTTTTCCGAAGGAAACAGCTTCATCGGCGGGTTGGATTTCGCGTTTTTACAGGGCGTCGGGGCCGAACCGAACGCGGATTATTCAACGACGCTTCCACAGCAGTCGTTCATGATCTTCCAATTGATGTTTGCGATCATCACGCCCGCGTTGATCACCGGAGCCTTCGCCGAGCGGATCAAGTTCATTTCCAAAGTTGCTTTTACGATTCTCTGGATGCTTCTGGTTTACTTTCCGCTTGCGCACATCGTTTGGGGCAAGGGGGGGTTCCTCAATGCAGTTCTCGGCGGAACGATCCCGGCTCTCGATTTTGCAGGCGGAACGGTCGTACATATTTCGTCCGGAGTCTCCGCGTTGGTTTGTGCTCTTTATCTGGGCAAGCGTATCGATTACCAAAATGAGCCGACCGCACCGCATAACACGGTTCTTAGCCTGATCGGTGCCGGCCTGTTGTGGTTCGGCTGGTTTGGATTCAACGCCGGAAGCGCCCTTTCCGCGGGCGCCTTGGCGACAAGCGCGTTCGTAACGACGCATTTTGCGGCAGCGACCGCGATGCTGACGTGGGTTGCCATCGACTGGTTAAAGAACGGCAAGCCGACGGTCATCGGAGCCATATCGGGCGCCGTGGCGGGGCTTGTTTGCATCACCCCAGCGGCCGGATTCGTTTCGCCTCTTTCGGCGATCTTGATCGGGATGGTGGCTGGGGCCGCGTGCTATGTGATGGTTTGTGAAGTCAAGAAACGCTTCGGGTATGACGACACACTTGATGTGTTCGGTATTCACGGTGTTGGCGGGATCTGTGGAGCCATCTTAACCGGTGTCCTGGCCTCAAGCGCGATCAACCCGATCTTCAAGGACGCTAATGGCGCTTCGTTACCAGTTGGACTGATCGAGGGAAATACGATGCAGGTGGTGAACCAGCTTATAGGCGTCGGGATCACTATTGCCTTGGCGTCGATCGGCTCGATCGTGATCCTAAAGATCGTTGACCTGGTGATCGGATTGAGGGTCAGTGAATCGGACGAAACAGCCGGCCTCGATGTATCGCAGCATGGCGAAACGGCATACGTTTTTGAAGGGATCGTTGAGACTTCGAATCCGCCGGATTTTGTTCCAAGTACTGCAGGGGAATTTACCCCTCCGAAACTTGTAATGGAGTAGTTTCTTAACAGCTCATTAAAAATTCTGGCGTGAAGTATCGGCCTGCTGCCGCCGCTCCTTCACGCTTTTTTGTCGGAATTTTTCGGAAACGGTTCCCGCCCACAAACCAGAACTTGTAACGGATGAAAGGTTAAAGAGCTTTCGTCGCGGTAGAGGTCTATTCAAAAAACGGAGGAGGAAACATGAAAAACAAAAAACGCTACTTGCAGTGCTGTGGGATAATGCTGCTTACGCTGACATTCTCGACCGTGCTGCTTGCGCAGCAAACTATCTTTAACGTGCCCTCGACGGACATCCTGGGCAAGGGAAAGATCTACGTCGAGTTCGACGCATCGTTTAAGCCCAATAGCCAGGATTCTATGGGCCGATTCTCATCCTTTGTCCCGCGAATTGTAGTGGGCACGGGTGGTGACGTCGAGATCGGGTTAAACGTTGTGGGCAACCTGCAGCCGGGAGCCGACGCCACAACGCTTGTTCCCGCGGCGAAATGGCGCGTCTATAACGGCGGCGACAATGGTTGGGCGATCGTGGTCGGCGACAACGTGTACATTCCGGTGCGAAACAAGTCCTACAACATCGGGAATTACGCCTATGCTCAGACAAGTAAAACTTTCAAGAGCGGCACAAGGGTCACAGCCGGCGCTTACCACTTTACGAAAAATGTCGTCGCCTCGAATGCACATAGAGCAGGTGGACAGTTCGGTTTTGAACATCCTGTGAACAAGTATGTAAACATCAACGCCGACTGGTTTACGGGACGACACGCTGCGGGATACTTTACTCCGGGTGTAGCCATCAAACTGCATCCGAAGGTGGCCGCATACGCGGGCTATTCGATCGGAAATACTGGTGCGGCGAATGGAAATCACTTCTTCTATACGGCCATCGGGATCAACTTGAATTGAAAATTTCAGCGGCGAAGTTAATGCGAATAGATCGAAGAGACGGAGTCATCCTGGCTCGCGTCTTTTCTTTTCCGTGCGATAGAATTGAGCCGTGGTCAGCCGGGTAGAGATAACGGTGATTGAAAGCGAGCGAAAGATGCGGCTCGAGGATGTATTGTGTTCGCGGTTTCCTGCCCTTAGCAAAATGTATCTCCGTGAGGTCGTCAAAAAAGGCGATTGCGAAGTGAACGGCCGTCACGAGAATCGCGGCAAGCGACTGCTCCCACAGGATTTTGTCGAAGTGAACGTCGATCTCACCCGCGAACACTCGATGCTGCCTCAGGATATCCCGCTCGACATCACGTATGAAGACGCCGACCTGATGGTCGTGAACAAGCCATCGGGAATGTTGGTTCATCCATCCCATTGCGAGAAGAACGGCACGCTGCTGAACGCGGTTGTCCATCACATCAACAGATCGAACGGTGACTCGCACCAACGGCCCGGACTCATCCATCGCCTCGACAAAGATACGTCAGGCCTGATCGTTATTGCACGGAACCCGCGAGCCCATCGAATCCTCTGCCTGCAATTTCACAACAAGAAGGTAGAGAAACGCTACGTCGCACTCGTCGATGGGATAGTTGTCAAAGGTCAGGGCACGATCGAAGGTAATATCGGACGCAATGCCGACGCGAAGCTTTGGGAATTGAGAGAAGACGGGAAGCCCGCCGAGACGCGATTTGTGGTTCGCACCCGATTTCCGGATCGGACGCTGGTTGAGCTAGAGCCGGTTACCGGGCGAACGAACCAGCTGCGAATTCACTGCGAAGCGATCGGCCATCCCATCGTGGGCGATACTGTCAGAGGCGGAAGCGAATACTCGCGGATGTGCCTACACGCCTCGGAGTTAACCTTCCATCATCCGACGGGCGGGCGTCTCATTCGACTTCGCTCTGACAAGCCTGAGTGGGCCAAATTACCGATCGGATCTTCGGTCCCAGCAACGAGTTAGTTAAAGAAGCGGCCGAGATTCTCTCTTACCTCTTCGACGGTTGGCTCACAAACGTATTCATATCGCGAGCCGTCAACAAGCTTCAATCGTTGCTGCGGAACTTGTTGTGGAAAGTTTCGCGTGCTGAACGAAACTCGCCGGGCAAGTTTGCCGGTTTGCCGGTCGATCAGCGAAATGGTCGTATTGCCTGCGAAAACCGACGTCTCGGTCTTTGTCGATAGCGTGCGTTGAGCCTCGGCCTTATCGATGAATTGGCCTTTTTGAGTTTCGATCAGAACAACGGTATCGACCTGTTCGGGCGAATCGGCGTATCGATCGGGAGGTTGGTACTTTGGTTCAGTTTTCGCGACGCCGGAATAACCATCTAATTCGCAGCTGCCAAACTTTCCATATTCGAAGTTTGCATTCCGGTAAACCACTGCGACCTTTCCCGCTACCGGTAAGCTCGGATCGGGCTCGTCACTCACCGGGCGAATCTGGCAGAGACCCTCACGAACCGTGAGCATCGGATAGTCGGTACACGCGAAGCCAAGCACTGCAACCGCGAGAACCATCCATAATGTACGCATCGCACACCTACCTTGAGTAACCGTTTCGGAGTGCCTTGCCGGGCATCGCACCTGTCAGCTTGGTTCCGTCGAACACCTCTTTACCGTTTACCAGGATATGTGAGAAGCCTTCCGAATACTGATGTGGGTTGGCGAAAGTCGCCTTGTCGCCGACGGTCTTCTCGTCAAAGATCACGATGTCTGCCGCAAAGCCTTCGCGGATCTGACCGCGGTCGCGAAGGTTGAATGTCTGTGCGGGCAGGGAAGTCATTTTCCTGATCGCGTCCTCAAGCGTGACGATCTTCAACTCACGTACATATTTGCCGAGCACGCGGGCGTTGTTGCCGTAGCCACGCGGATGCGGCACGCCCGAACCGAAATTTCGGACGCCGCTGTCCGAAGCGATCATCGTGAACGGCTGCTTCATTATGGCCTGAACGTCGGGTTCGTCCATCTGCATATAGACCATCTGAGCACCGCCCTCGCGGTACATATCAAAGATCTGCTCGAGCTGTTCGTCGAGCTTCTTTTTTCCGCGGACTTCCTGAGTGATCTGAGCGATGTTCTTGCCATTGAAGGCCGGGTTGGCACGATAGCTCGCGACGTACGCAAAGTCGAAATCCTTGAATTTCGCTTTCTTGAGCCACTCCTTCATTTCCTTGACGACTTTTTCTTTAGTAGCAGGATCGGCTAGACGTCTCTTGCCTTCCTCGCGTCCGCCGGCGATCGCCCAACTCGGCATACGCGAATCGAGGGAGGTTGACGAAGCAGTGTAAGCGTACTGATCGACTGTCACTTGCAGCCCGCGTCGGCGAGCATCTTCGACGAGCCCGATGGTCGTCGGCGTTTGTCCCCAGAGGGCTTTCGAGGAAATCTTGAAATGCGAGATCTCAACCGGCATCTTCGCTTGCTCGCCGATGTTGATGGCTTCCTTTATCGCTTCGACGACTTCGTTTCCTTCGTTGCGGATGTGCGAAGCGTAGGTTCCGCCGTATTGTGATGCGACCTTCGCGAGCTCGACGACCTCTTCGGTTTTGGCGAACGTGCCAGGAATGTAGATCAGCCCTGTGGAAAGGCCGACGGCACCGTCCTTCATCGCTTTGTCGACCAACGCGTTCATCTTCGACTGTTCTTCCGCCGTAGGGGCACGATCATCGAGTCCCACCACTTCGCGTCGGACGGTATTGTGGCCGATCAACGCTGCCAGGTTTACGGCAAGCGGTTTCTCGCTGAATTGTCCGAGGAATTTCCCGATGTCTTCCGCCGATCCTCCGCAGTTACCAGTGACGAGCGATGTCACTCCCATTCGGACGAAATTCTCTGCCGTAGGATTGCCGAAAATGTCCTCGGTGTGAGCGTGTACGTCGATGAATCCGGGTGCGACGATCTGTCCTTTCGCGTCGATGGCCTGGTCCGCCATGCCGTTGATCCGTCCGACTCCCGCGATCTTCCCGTCGCGTATCGCCACCGATCCCCAAAACCAAGGGTTACCGGTTCCATCGACGATGCGAGCGTTGGTAATTAGCATGTCGAACCGTTCCGGAGCCTGGGCGAAAGTTGCCGGAGCGAGAGAAACGAATATTGCGGAGAGGACGAGAGAAGCAAGGATTTTCATACGCTAAAAATGCCGTCAAATGGACGCCAAGTCAATATCGGGTGGACTGTTCGAAGCGATAACGGCTGCTTATCACTTACCGTCTTTGCACGTTGCGGGATCGATCGGCTCGGCCTGCCATTCGTGGGAGTAGGTCGCACACTTGCCCATGATGCAGCCGGTTCCGTCAACGAGCATCGAGCCATCGGGTCGGATCTCGTACGGTCCCGAGCCTTTTGCGTTGAACGGGCCGGAGTAAGTGTAGTCGCCCGTCGTAGCAGTCTTCGGAGTGAACTCAAACTTGAGCGTGCCGTCCACGGTGAACGGCTTCGTCGCATCGCACACGTTGCCTTCCTGTACAGCGTCGTCGATCGAACCCTTAATGCGATAAGCCTTCTTGGGAGCGGCAGGTGGGGACAGTACGGGCGTGGAATTCACGGGCAGCGTCGGACCGGGCGCGGTGTTATTCGCGGCGTTGCCAACCAACGAATCGGGACGGCAACCGCAGCCGAGTACAAATGCCAGCACCAATAATGCCAAGACTCCGGTCCAAAGGTTTTTCATAAGATGATCAGGTGAGCAGAGTACTATTGCACGACGCGTGAAAACAGGGAAGTAAGGCTCAAAGAAAAGTGATGCGAGAAGCCGAGGACTTTCGCACCACGCATGAGCCAACACTTCGGCTCGCATCGACTGCTACGCACCGCAATGCGGATGCCCACAGTCGCACTTGATCTCGGTCATATCCCTGCCCACCGCGTCCTTGCAGTGGTCGCTGCAATAGTCCGATTCCGGCTTCGCAGCACAGACGCACATATCGTGCTTGCACTTTTCACTTGCAATATTTACCTCCGTGCCTTATCGAGTTGGAGCTTTGATCTCGATATCGATCTCCTTCTTCTGCGACCCCATAAAACCGCCGCTGTAGAAAAACACACCCGCAATGATCGCCACAACAATTATCAACGCAAACGCCCACACAACGTTGCTACCCGTGCTTTCGCCTTCTGCCATTTCCTTTCCCTCCCAAGTTTTCGTTCGTAAATAGTTCGGCCCAATGGCCGCTGGCTAGGCTTATCGCAACAGCCGTGCCGAATCGAAAAATAAAAGGAATTACGAGGAAATGCGAGGATGGTGTACTAAATCAGTACTGGCCGCAGTCGCTCGAAAGCCTCTCAGAACCTGACCTTGATCCCGCCGTTGAAAACGCGTCCTTCAAGCGGTGCGTAGATCTCAGCAAACGTCGGCGCCGATAACGGAGGCGGAACGACGGGACCGAATTTGCCTTGGCGAACGTCGGTGATGTTCTCGGCGTTGATGAAGAGGCTGATCTTGCCGAAGGTCTTTTCGCCAAAGATGCCGACGAGAGTGTACGAACGCGTGCGAGAGCGGTCGGACAGCGTCTGATTGCCGGTATGGTGAGCTTCAAGACCAGCCTTAAAGTTCTCGTGTTTCTCAAGAACGAGCGACGAGTTGATCTTGTGACGCGGCGTCAGCGGCAGTACGCGATCGCCGGAAAGATAGCCCGCCTTCGCGTCGGTAAATGTATAGCCGACGAAAACCTTGGCGATGTCGTAACCGAGCCGGACGTTCGTCTCGAAGCCTTTGCTAATAACCGAACTGTCGGCGTTCGAATAGCGATAGAACCCGCCCGGAACCGAGTTCAGCACAAGCGGATCGGTTATCTGCGTGTAGAAGAACATCTGGTTGATCGAGTAGCTAAACTTCCCGCTGATGGTATCGCGATAGTTCACGTCGAACGTCCCACCGCGGCTGCGTTCGGCTTCAAGATCGTCGCCAATAGGCAAGATGCCGCGGAACAATAGCTCTTCCGAATCTTCCGTAAAGATCGTCGGAGTTTTGTAGCCGAGGCCGAACCCGACGCGGGTTGAGAGTTTCTCGGTGAATCGATACAAGAGCGAAACTCGCGGCAGTGCGAAGGTTCCGTAACTCTTCGCGTGATCCAACCGGAAACCGGCTTCGAGCGATAATTTGTCGGTGACATCGAACGTGTCCTGCACGTATCCGCCGATGGTCGTGTGCGATTCGTCGCGGACGAATGGGGTTGAGATATTCGCGTCCTCGTTGAAGCGGTTGTGCGACGCGCTGAAGCCGAAAACGAGTCCGTGATCTTTTACCGGAGCGAAATACGTCACGTCCGTATACGAGTTGAACTGGTTGCCCTTGAATCGGTATCCCGGCGTCGTAAGCTCGCGACCAAAGAACGCGAGGCTCTGTTTCGCAGAGAGTCTGTTACCGCCCTCGAAATCGCGATTGAAG
>JBEBGW010000400.1:0-3868 GCA_040081025.1 Pyrinomonadaceae bacterium
GATCTGCTTTCTCTCGCCGCGGTTGACCGAAACGGAAACGTCCGTCCGATGTTCCTTCTCCCAGGACTGACGCTCGTAATCCCGAACTTCCATCCGTCCGTTCGTGCCGTTAAAGGCGATCCGATATCCCTCGAACGGTTCGTGCGCGTTAAGCGAATAGGTCATATTCACGCCGTTCGAATACTTAACGATCGCCGACATCGTGTCGTAAATGTCGCAGTCTTCGCGAAATACGCAGCCGTCCCGATAGTAGCCGTCAACGTCCTCGCATTCCGGATAAAGCTTCACCAGCCGCTGGTCGCGATTGATGTCCCAGTAGAACGGGCACTTCGTTTTGTGCTCGCACGAGCGGCAGTTCGTTCCGCGGAATTGGCCGTTCTTCCCGTAAACGTTCAGAGCGCCGTACGCAGTCACCTCGACCGGATCGGCGTTGATCCACCAGTTGACCAGATCGAAGTGGTGCGTCGCCTTGTGGACCCAAAGGCTGCCGCCCTTTGACTTGAGCCGATGCCAGCGCCGGAAATAATCAGCTCCATGACGAATGTCCAGATACCAGCTGAAGTCGACCGAAGTTATCTTCCCGATCTCGCCTGAGTCAAGGATCTCCTTCATTTTCTGGTGCTTCGGCGAGTAGCGGTAGTTGAACGCAACGGTTATCTTGCGGTTATGTTTCTTCTCCGCGTCGAGGATCGCCTGAGCCTGACTCGCTTCGGTCACCATCGGCTTTTCGGTGATGACGTCGATCCCGCGTGCAAGTGCTTTTGTAATGAACTCGTGATGGGTCGAATCGACCGTCGTAACCATCAGCAAGTCCGGCTTCGACTTCGTCAGCATCTCATCAAAGCTGGTAAACGTCGGACACTCGATTCCGATCAGTTTCCTTCCGGCTTCGACACGCTTCCCATTGATATCGCACAGGCCGACAAACTCGATCTCGTTCGAATAATTCGTGACAAGGTCTTTGCCCCACATTCCCGTGGCGCGATGCCCGGTACCGACGATCGCGTATCGCCGACGTGCCAGGGGCGTGACCGACGCAGGAATGACCCGCGATCCAAGCAGTACCCCGGCAGCTGTTCCAGCAGCTTTTACAAAATTTCGTCGATCCATCGTCACCTCTTATTTGCCTATATAAGTTCTGTCACGGCCTTTCCCCCGATCTTGAAATTCTCGATCTTCAAGCCTTTAACGTTCTTAACAATGCTCGGATTCTTGACCGACCCGAACGTACAATTCTTCAGCACGACATCGTAGATCGGGGCGTTATCGAGACCTTGCAGATCTACCGCACGATTACCCGTCGTGCAGGTTAGTCCATCGACCTGAACATTTCTAACTAACGGAATGTGTGCGCCCTTAGCGCCTTCTTCGTAGTTGAAGTCGATCTCGATAACAGCACGCGAGACTTGGCCGATCGCGGTGTTCTTGTAATAAAAGTTCTCGAGCTTTCCGCCGCGAGATGCGTTGTTCTTGAAACGGATCGCGGTCCACAAGTCGGGGCTATCGAGCTTGTTGTCGTGAGCGAAGACGTTTCGCACCCCACCGGATATCTCACTGCCAACCGTGATCCCGCCATGGCCGTCCTTAAACATACAGTTGCGGATAATGACATTTTCGGTCGCTGTATTGAGACGACGGCCATCGTTGTTTCGGCCTGATTTGATCGCGATGCAATCGTCACCCGTATCGAAATGGCAGTTCTCGATCAGCACGTCCTTGCAGCTTTCTGGATCGCAGCCGTCATTGTTCGGCCCGTGAGTCTCGATGTGGACACCGCGAACGATCACGTTCTCGCACAACACCGGATGAACTTCCCACATCGGCGAATCGATGATCCGCACGCCTTCGATCAGCACGTTCTTGCACTTGTACGGCTGTATGAACTGCGGCCGCAGCCAATGTCCGTCACCGAAAACGCGCTCTTCAACCGGGGCATTCCGGTCCATGAACTCATACAAACGCGCACGAGCAGCCCGCTGGCTCATCACTTCAGGATTCCCGCCATACCGCGGATTCCCGTGCCATTTCCAGAAGAACGCTTTCCCTTGACCGTCGAGCGTTCCCTCACCGGTGACCGCAATATTCGTCTCTTCGTATGCGTAGATCAGCGGCGAGAGATGCATCAGCTCCATCCCTTCCCAACGCGTGTGAACGATCGGTTCATACGCCTTTGCATTCGTCGCAAACTTCAGCGTCGCACCTTTCGAAACGTGCAGATTCACATTCGATCTCAGCCTGATCGCACCCGTCAAAAAGACGCCCGCCGGGACGACTACTCGCCCTCCGCCCGCTTTGCTCGCCGCTTCGATCGCCTTGTTGATCGCTTCTCGACAATCAACTTCGCCGCCGGCCTTCGCACCGTATTTGAGAATGCTGAAATCCCTTTTCTTGAAGGTCGGTGCTTTGATCCGCGCCAAAATTTTCGGATACTCCGTGTTCCACGGATCCGCACCCTGCGAAAAAGCGAAACTCGGAGCGATCGCAATTCCCGCCGCCGAGACGCTCAGCGCCTTGATAAATTCACGTCTTTCCATAAATTCGGTTACGACTTAGACTTCGGACTCACTTTCTCTTTCCACTTCGGATAGTCCGCCAGTAAAGATCGGGGAGATTCAACGTACCAGGCGTAGCCATTTCGCCGTTCTGCCTCGATCTGCGACACGTCGTACTTGATCACCGCGTCACGACCGATAAATATCGGTTTCATCGTCTCGATCTGATAGAACCTCGCCCAGATCGGCTGAGCCGCCTTGTCCGCGATCACTTGATTATCGCCGTTCTTCCGCTCCCAGCGAATGCCCTTCAGTTGATTCGCCTCAAACCACTTCATGGCCGAGTCTACCGATTCGACGATCTCAGGCGATGGCGTCGAATCGAGCATCAGAAATCTGACGATCCCGACACTCTCGCCGGACGTCAGCGAAACCGGCTCGAAGGCTCTCGCTGCGGCGGGCTTCAACGTATTCTCGTCATACTGAGCCGCCCAAACCGTCTTCTTCCCCTTCACCTCGACCTGAGTTTTCAAGATCATCGGGATCGCGCGTTCGACCGCCTTCTCCGCTTTCAGTCGTCGCTCTTCATCAACGAAAAGATAATCATCCTTCTTTTTTGCAATGTCTCGAAGCAAGCGGAGCACGCCGATCGTCGCGTCGTCGTTAAACGTGATGTGGGTGTAATACCCTTTCTTTAACGGATAGAATTGCGGCCAGCCGCCGTTCTCATACTGAGATACGAGCAGGTAATCGAGACCCTTAAAAAAGGCTTCCTTATACTTCGGAAAATTATTCGGCGGCGACGATTTCTTCACGCTCGCGGAGATCAGCCGGCCAAGATAAGCGACCTGAGTATATGTCGTGCGATTGTCGATCGTCGTCTCCGACACATCCGCCTGCGTCGCGATCAGTTTCTGCTTCTCGGCGTGCGTCAGCATCAACGCCATGTCGACGTTCTTCTCAAATCCGCCGTTCACTTTCTGGTAAAGAATAACCTGATCCCCGACGCGAGCTGCCTCATCCGTCTGATACCATTCCGGCGATTGACGAAACACTTCGCCCCACGTCACCAGCCTCCAATCCGGGTTTGTTTTCTCCAGCCAGGCATCGGTCGCGTTCTGCGGATCCCAGCCGTCTTTTCCGCCCAGGAAATATTCGATCGAGAATACCTTCACATCCGCGTCGCCGAGTTTCTTTGCCCACGCTACGCGGGCTTCCAGGTTCGCACCTTTCCCGCTCGAACCATACTCAGCAAAGTACGCCGTCTTCTCACGTTCCGGACCCCAATGATGCCATCCCTCGGGCCGGATCTGAGCGTCCATTTTCGTGTTGATAAAAACGGTCCGCCCGTAATCTCGCCACGGTCGGCCTAGATA
>JBEBGW010000081.1:0-14480 GCA_040081025.1 Pyrinomonadaceae bacterium
GGACAGTGGTGCAACAGTCATCAACGTCCTCGCGAATGACACCGATCCGGAAGGCAACACGCTGACGGTGACGGCAGTAACTCAGCCAGCAAACGGCAGTGTTACATTCACAGCCGGAAACGTCAGTTTCACACCGGCCGCTAACTTCAGCGGAACCACAACGTTCACCTACACCATCTCGGATGGTAACGGGGGAACGGACACGGCGACGGTGACCGTTACGGTGACGGGTGTTAATGATGGTCCTGATGCGGTGAATGATTCGGCAACGGTTGCTGAGGACAGCGGTGCAACGGTCATCAATGTTCTTGCAAACGATACCGATCCGGAAGGCAACACGCTGACGGTGACGGCAGTAACTCAGCCAGCAAACGGCAGTGTTACATTCACAGCCGGCAACGTGAGCTTCACACCTACTGCTAACTTCTTCGGAACGACGACGTTCACCTACACCATCTCGGATGGTAACGGCGGAACGGATACTGCGACGGTTACAGTAACGGTGACGGATGTGCCGGACGTTGCCCTTCTTCTCAACGAAGTGGAAGGCGATGCGCCGGATGGCAACTTTGAATGTCAGTACGTCGAATTGCTCGGTGCACCCGGTTATGTAGTTCCGACCGGCACCTACTTTGCTTCGATCAACGGAGCGAGCGGCAGCTTCGGCGACCTTTCGTTCATCATTGATCTTGGAGGTCAAGTAGTCGGTACGAACGGCACAATCTCGATCATCAACGAACTTGCTGGTACCTGTGCAAACCGGACGTTCCCATCGGGAACTACTCTGGTCTCCGTACAGGATTTCGATGGCCTTGGGTTGTTAGATAACGGTGCTAGAACGTTTGCGGTGCTTGGCACTACAGCTGGGCTACCAGGAACGGACATCGACACGAATGACGACCGCGTGGTCGACCCATCGAGCGGTGTGGTTGTAGTTGACGGATTCGCGTTAACGACCAATAACCTGTTCAACGCGGCGTATGCTCCGGTTGTGTACGAAGCTATCAGCGGCGGCGGTAACTCCTTGCTGCCTGATGCTGGTACTCGTTTCTTGGGCAACTCGACTGCACTGAGTGCGGCCGCGTGGTACGCAGGCGAGCTAGCCGGTGCTCCTGCCGAAACCACCGTTTATCAGGGTTCGCCGGTAACAGCGAACTTCCCGGTTGGCGGTCGTCTTACTCCAGGAGCTCCTAACACTCTTACGCCTACCAACGTCGCTCCGGATGCTGTGGACGACTCGGCCACAGTTGCGGAAGACAGCGGTGCTACGGTTATCAACGTTCTCGCAAATGATACCGACGGAAATGGAGACACATTGACGGTGACGGCTGTAACGCAGCCTGCAAATGGCAGCGTTACATTCACCGCCGGAAACGTAAGCTTTACCCCGTCACCTAATTTCAGCGGAACAACGACATTCACGTACACCATCTCGGACGGCAATGGCGGAACGGACACCGCGACGGTCACAGTAACCGTTACACCGGTCAACGATCCTCCTGTCGCCAATGCTGATGCCGCAACGGTCAATGAAGACACTACGAATAATGCGATCAACGTTCTCGCCAACGACAACAACGGCGGTGACGGCGGTGCGTTGAGTGTAGTGGCGGTCAGCAATCCGCCGAACGGCTCCGCGGCCTTCACCGCTGGTGGAGTTACATACTCTCCGGATCCGAACTTCTTCGGCACGGATACATTTACATACACCGTCTCGGATGGCATCGATACGGCGGTCGGGACTGTAACGGTAACGGTTACCGACATTCCTGAGCCTCCTTCGGTTGCTCTTCTTCTCAACGAGGTCGAAGGTGACGCTCCTGATGGTTCGTTCGAATGTCAGTACGTCGAAATACTCGGAGCTCCAGGCTACGTCGTTCCAGCCGGAACATACTTCGCATCGGTCAACGGAGCGTTTGGTGCCTTTGGGGACCTTTCGTTCGTGGTTGATCTTAGCGGACAGATCGTCGGCAGCAACGGTACTATCACGATCTTCAACAATCTAAACCAGACGCCGTGCGGTAGCCGCACATTCCCGGGCGCCACGACGCTGGTTACGATCGAAGATTTCGATGGATTAGGGCTGCTGGACAACGGAGCGAGGACATTCGCGATCCTTAGTGCCCCGGCCGGACTTCCCGGAACGGACATCGACACGGACGACGATCGGATCGTTGATCCCGCAGGTGGTGTGACTGTTATCGATGGTTTCGCACTTACAACTAACAACCTGTTCAACGCCGCCTACGCTCCGGTACTTTACGAAGCGATCAGCGGCGGTGGCAATACACTGCTTCCGGACGCAGCAACTCGCTTCCTTGGCAATACCACGGCGATGAGTGCAGCAGCTTGGTATGCCGGCGAACTCGCGGGTGCACCGTCGGATACCAACACGTACACGGGTACCCCCCGAACCGCTAACTTCCCGCTGGCGGGAGCAGCCTTGACCCCAGGAACGCCTAACGTTCCTTAACCTGAAAGGGCCTGATGCGTTTCGATCTCGCGAGACGCATCGGGCCCGATCCAATTTCCGGTAGTTCCGATCGAATTACCTTATGCCTTGACAGGGTGCACTTCGCAGGCCCTGACAATTTAGAAAGTAGAACGAAAAAACAGAAGAGGAAAAAATGAAAAATATCATCAGAATTCTTACATGTGTGCTTCTTTTAGCCAGCATTGCTCCGGTTTCCTTTGCTCAGAACAATGCTTACTCGGTAGTAGATAACAATCAGGACGCCTCGAGTAGGCGACAGGCTTTTTACCAGATCAACGTCAGCAACGGCGAAACGACTTACCTCGGCGACCTTGTCAGCCCTGCGGGGATAAGGATAACCCGCGAGTACGAGGGCATAGCCTCTATCGGTGGCAAAATATTTGCCGTGGCCGAGTATGCGGGTTTGACCGGTGGTGGTGTCGATTGCAATCTTGGTGACGACCCGATAACCGGCCTTTCAAGCGATCTCCGCGAACTTCGTCGCGGACCCATTCAGACAACCCCAGATGCCGCCAATCCAACGCCGGCCCTAATCGCGCAGGCAAATGGTATAAACACAATTCTCGGCCCTCAGGTCGGTGAGACCTGCATTAACGCTTCCGACGCGGGAACAGAGGCCGCGATGGGCTATAACGCTCAGGACGGATTCTTCTACTCGATCTCGAGCGATGACTTGTTTGCTGCAACCGGAACTCGTTCACGCCTTTACCGTATCAGCCCTAGCACTGGCCTGGCTACATTCGTTGCAAATATCACGAATGCCGATTTCGCTGTCGACGGCGGTGACGAATTTCCATATCTCGATGGAATGACGATTTTCCCGAACGGCGATGCCTATGGTACGGAGGCACGTTTCAGCATTGATCCAAATGCAGCAGATCCAGACAACCGCGACGCAGGCGGTCTCTATCGTCTTAATTTGGCCTCTGGCGACTCGGATTTCATCAAGTATCTCTTCCCGACTGATCTCAATGTCGATACTGGGTTGGCGAGCAGAGGAACAAACACGCTGTTCATCCTAAATGAGCGGGGTATCGTCTACCAAACCACGACTGCTGGCAATACGGCGGTCTCGGCTGGTACAGCGATGAGAACAACTGGTTCTCTGACGGGTGCTGGCGGCGGCGCAGCGGGTCTCAGAATTGCCGGTTGTCGAGGTGCTGTTACAACTACCCCCGAATTCGAACCAGCTGCTCCTTCGGTCGGCGGTTGCCGCGACTTCGAGGGATTTGATATACCGGTTCCGGCCTTCAACTAAAACCACGCATCTTTTGCGTTGTTTTCCGATCGCACCAGAGCAGGAAACTGCTCTGGTGCTTTTGCCCAAGTTAATCGCAGTTATTGCGAGCTGTTTTTTGATATTAAGAGGCCGGTTTTGTCTCGAATTTTTCCCCGGCCGTGCTGTTTCGCATAGGAGTAATTTTGAAATGCTTAATCTTGGTATGTTCTACACATCCGCTCTTCGCTCATTGATCCTCTCGCTCTTTTTGGCTACTAGCTTCATTGCTCAGCAAAGCGACAATGGCGGCCTCTCAGGTACTGTAACTGACGAAAAGGGTGCAGTCGTGCCAGGTGCGACCGTCGTCGCGTCCAATTCACTTACCGGTCTTAAACGTCAGGCCACTAGTAACGAAGAGGGTCGCTGGACAATTCTCTCCCTTAAAGCAGGCGAGTACCAGGTCATCATTACGGCCACCGGCTTTGCTGAGGTAAAGCGAATGGCGGCGGTATCCTCAGGAAATACGACGCCGGTCGATATTGCGTTAGGTGTCGCGACAGTCGGAGAAGTAGTTGACGTATCGAGCAACGAGGATACAGTGATCAAATCCGAAACACTGGGAGAGGTGAGCACCAAGATAACCGGAAATCAGATTGCAGCGCTTCCGTTGCCACTGCGCGATTTTAAGGCCGCAATATTGCGGGACACCAATATTTCGGCAAACATCTCCGATCCGCTCGACAACAGCAGCGGTGCCGGTGAAATTTCGATTGCCGGCGGCCGCCCGACCAGTGTCGCTCTGATCAAGGATGGCATCGATGCAACTAATTTGGTGGGACAGGGTTCGTTGTCCGAGAACCTCTCGCCGGCTCCGGAGTTTCTTGACGAAGTCAAGCTACTCGTCGGCAACTACGACGCGTCGCTCGGACGAACCGGCGGCGGAAATGTACAGCTTGTAACTAAAGGTGGTGGCCAAAAATATTCGGGCAGCGCTTGGGCGTACATCCAGAACGAGATATTTAATGCCAACGATTTCTTCTTCAACCGCGACGGCATTGATCGTCAAAAAGCCAGCCGGTTTGAAGGCGGATTTTCAGTCGGCGGGCCTTTGGTCAAAGATAGGGTCTTTTTCTTCGGGGGTTATCAGAGGACTGATGCTACCACCGGCTACGTGTCGTCGGCATCGGGCACCGTGGTCTTGCCTGAGGCCTTAGCATTTCTAACGACCCGTACAACCGAGAATATCAGGCAGGCATTCGCTCAGACTGCGGGCGACCTTAACGGACAAGGTTTCAATCGGGCGGGCTGTGTTAGGAATACCCCCTATACAGACGGCAGTGCTCAAACGGCGCTGTTGACCTGTATCAGTACTCTGAGCCCCTTCTACCGTTTATTGACGACTCGCAATCCTGTCACGGGCGGTTTCGTGATCCCCAACCTTCGTCCCGGGTATGAAAGGCTTTTCAGCAATCCTGCCAACGTCTTTCTGATCGATCCTGCCGATCGAAGCCGTTTCCCCAACGGTGTCCCACTGATCGATCTTGGGGTGGCAAACGGCGTTCCGAGTCAAAATCCGATCGTTCGCCAGAGAAATGTTTCGCCAGCGACATTCAAGCAGGATCAGTTTACGACGCGAATCGATTCGACCCTTTTTAAGGGCGACGCGAACGGGAAAAACCTTAACACCTTGAGCGGAACTTTCTTCTTCGCTAATTTCCCGGCCACCGAGCCTTTTCCAGAATCGACCCTCGCTTCACCGTTCCCGGTTCTGAAGAACGACCGCAACCGTACAATGGCCCTAACCAATACTCATTTCTTTAGCTCAAGCCTTATTAACGAAGCCCGATTTGGCTACTTTTCTCTAGATAACACTCGCGAGCTCGACCCGCGTTTGTTGGGTTCTGAGTTTACAAACACGCAGCTCGGCATTCCCAATCCAGCTAAGTTCTTTGTTCCCGGCGCGGAAAGCGAACGGTGCGCTCATCATGTCGGAAGGTACAATATTCAGGATTTTTCAGTATGCGCGCCGAACGATGTTTTTAACCGTCGAAAACAAACCACGCTGACCTTTGCCAACAACCTTTCCTTTGTCTTGAGTAATCATACGCTGCGGTTTGGGGTTGAGTATAAGCGGAATTCGTACGACACAAACCTACCGGAAGAGCAGGGAACAGAGTTTGAGAAGTTCGATAATTTCACGCAGGGTTTGAACGGCTTTGTCGCCGAGGCCGACACCGCATTTGGGATCACAGACAAACAGTTCCGCTTTAATGACCTTTCTTTTTACGCTTCCGACGAGTGGCGGTTCAGGCAGAATCTAACGTTTAGTCTCGGCCTGCGCTGGGACATGTTTGGCCGTCCAAATGAAAAAAATGGTCATTTTAGTAACTTTGACCCGTCCCTTCTAACAAATCCCGACGATCCGCGACCCGGATTTGTCCTGCCTGCAAACACTCGGGACACCGGTTTTGTAGCGATAGACGCGAGTCTGCCGGGAATTACGCGCTCGAACAACAACCACACCTTAAACGGCCAGGATCTGAACAACTTCGCTCCGCGTTTTGGATTTAGATATAGCCCGTTCAAGACCGAAAGGACGATCATCAGCGGGGGGTATGGCATATTTTATGATCGCCCGTCGGCGTCATTTATCAATACCGTTTACACCAATTACCCATTTCTTCGTGAGGTTGAAGAAACGATCGATTCGCGCCCTTTCGCCACGCCTTTCAATCTTCTTTTTCAGCGACAGTCCACGACCCGGCGGTTTAGCGATTACCTTCCTTACCGGATAAGTCTGGAATCTGTCGGTGGTAACGGCTCTCCATATTTTCTTCTGGATAATACTCAGACCGGAGCCTCGCAGGGATTTGCAGAGCCGTTAGAGCTAAGAGCGGTTGACAGGAACCTGAAGACACCGCTAATCCAGCAGTGGAATTTTGGTGTGCAGCAGCAGTTCGGGCGGGATTGGGTCGTTGAGGCTCGGTATATCGGAACAAAAGGCCAGGATTTGCTCGTGGCAGTCGGATTTAATCAGCCGTACGACCTAAATGATACGAGTACCCCAGAGTACATATTCAAACGGATCAACGATGCATATGCGAGAGCAGGAAGTCCAAATGGACCTCTTCGCACTTCAGGTAATGAGCGTCAGCGAGGGTGTGGTATAGCGTTTGGGAATGTACTGCAGCCGGGCATCGTTGTTCCCGGCATCGCGTATCCGTCGGGGCCTCAGTGCTCGAATACCCAAGGAACATTTGAATACAATCTCGACATCGTCGGTGGTGGCGGCAGCTCATTTGATATCATCGACGCCGAACTTCGGGTGCCTTATCTCGGCATCGACCCCACGGACGCGGTCATGCTGCGATCCTCAGGTTACTCGATCTATCATGGCGGCCAGCTCAACGTCACTAAACGATTCTCTAACAATTACACGTTCAACGTTTCGTACACTTATTCAAACTCAATGGACATAGGTTCCTCCGATCCCGGTAGCACGACTGCCTCGGGACGCCCAGACACAGCGAACCTTGGACTCGTTGTTCAGGGCGATCAGCGGGATATCAACAGCAATCGTGCCCGATCAGATTTTGACCGCCGGCATCGGGTCGTCGGCAGCTTAGTCTGGGATCTGCCCTACCATAAATCTAAGAACAAACTACTGGGTGGCTGGCGAATGTCGGGAACCGGCCAATGGCAATCGGGCTCGCCCTTCTCGATTTTTGCCACTGACGTAGAGGCATTTGAGATAGCGAACGAATCTCTCGTCCAAGAGGCTGTTTTCCTTGGCTTGTTTTCGCAAGGCGGTCGAAGTGTGCTCGGAAACAACCCTCCTCGAATCGTCTATCTTCCGGGACGGACGGCTGGACTTCTGTTCAATGCAGCGTTCGGCCGACCGAACGTTGTGAACTTTAACCTTCTGGCACAGAGGAACTGCCCCGATCTCACACGTTGCTATTTCAACACTAATGCCCGCTCATTTGCCTCGGTCAGTACAGGACTGGCGGCGGATCCATCAGCCGTAATCGCTCCGACATATGGGAGGTTCGGTAATCTCGGCAGAAATGTGCTGACCGGGCCCGATCAGAAGCGAATCGACCTTAGTCTCCAGAAATCGACGCGATTTCGTGACCGATTCGAACTTGAATTCAAGTGGGACATTTTCAACCTGTTCAATCTCGTAAACTTCGCGAATCCAAATGCCGACCTTACTGACGAGACGGATTTTGGCCAGATCACACGAACGGTCGGAGCACCTAGGGTGATGCAGTTTGGTGTGAAGCTTAAGTTCTAAAAAAAGGTGCAAATAGTGAGGCTACGACCTCGAAGATTTAGTGATTATGAAAAAGAAACTAGGAATATTGTTGTTTGTGACTTTGGTGGTAGCTGGTGTCGCCGGGGTTTGGATGGTGCAGAACCAGCGTGCAAAAAACGCGAAGATCGAAGCGGAGATATTACGCGGGCTTACCGAGGAGCAACTCGTCATGCTTCTTCAGAATCAGCAGCTTGTCGAACCCGGCAAGACACTTTCGGTAGTCGAGACGCCGGAATCGAGAAATGTATTTCTCAAGGGCCTCCGAGAGTATTTAGCTCTAGCAGCCCGGGCCCGGCACGAAGGAGTATCCGAAGAACCAAATATTCAGCGGGTACTCGAATACCGAAGCGACACTCTCCTGTACACCCTCTATCGGAACAAACTTGACAACGATCAGGGTAGCTACTTTGAGCTGCCAAAGGAACAGATCGAAGGCTTCATGAACATGCCAGCCAATGCAGAGAGACACCGGGCCGACATGGAGGCCTTCAAGGCCATTCAGAGAACTGTCGCCCAGAATACCGGTAATCCGTTGCCGGGTGCCTCGGCCGGGACTGGCGAGGCTGCGGCCAAAGCCCGCGACGAATGGGCAAAATCCAAGATCATCAGCGGGATGGCAAAAGAGGACCTCGAATTCATGGAGCAGCCTGCGATCCAACTCCGGTTGAAGGTTGCCGAGGCGGGAGTTCTGGCGACCAACTACATAAACAAGCACTGGGCAGAAAACATTAAGGTTACGGACAAAGAGATCACAAACTATCTTGCATCGCATCCTGAATATGACCCGCAAGTGAAACTCGATCTCGCACGGAAGGTTTTCGAACGGGTAAAGGCCGGCGAGGATTTCAATGCCCTGGCAAAAGAGTTTAGCGAGGATCGGACGACCAAGAGTTCCGGGGGCCTCTACGAGAACGTCGAGGCAGGCTTTCTTTGGCCGGAGATCGAAAAGGTGGTCGGGATGCTCCAAAATGGCCAGCTAGCTGACAGGCTTATCGAAACTAAGGACGGTTTCCACATCGTTAAGCTGGACAAAAAGTTTCTAAAGCGGGGCGACGACGGGAAAGAACGGCCAATGTTCAATGTGCGCCACATCCAGATACAGAAGCGTTTCGAGGAGCCGGGAGTAAGGTTGCCCGATATTCCCCCACCTTTTCTAACCCCGAATGAGATCGCAGAGGCTTCCTTACGAAAGCAAAAAAGGCAGGACTTTATCGACAAGATCGTCGCGTCCGAGGTCATAACGCTTCCAGAGGATTTTGCTTACGCAATCACCGACGAGCTGAGAAACAGCGGAGTTAGATTGGAAAATCTACTCGAAAAAGACAGGCAAGGCGAAGCCGGTAAATAGAGCGCTAGCTCACCGTCATAAAGCCCAACGATCTCTCCTGAGACCGCACGGGTATACATATTAGACAAAGGAGAAAATTTTATGAGATCGGCCACGATATACAAATTCATAGCATTAATATTGGTTCTTGTCGGCACTTTCGCTGCCGTAGAACTTGCGGCCGCTGGCGGGCCGGTTCTGCTGCTCAACGAGGTTGAGGGAGATGCTCCGGACGGATCATTCGAGTGTCAGTACGTTGAGCTGCGAGGCGCTCCAGGAGCAACCGTCCCGAACGGAACCCATTTCGCCTCGATAAATGGAGCGGGCGGCAGCTTTGGCGATCTTTCGTTTATTGTCGATCTCAGCGGAAGGGTTGTGGGTTCCAACGGAACCATCACCATATTCAACAATCTCAACCAAACGCCCTGTGGAGGTCGCACATTTCCGGCCGGCACTACTCTGGTAACGATCGACGACTTCGACGGGCTTGGATTGATCGATAATGGGGCCCGTACGTTTGCGGTACTCAATTCAACGGTTGCTCTGGGGCCCGGATTCGACATAGACATCAATAACGACCGTGTCGTCGACCCGGGGAACGGAGTTACCGTCATCGACGGCTATGCAGTAACAACAAATAACATATTCAACGCTGCCTACGCACCGATCTTGTATGAGGCGATAAGCGGCGGCGGCGATACCCTTTTACCGGATGCTGGAACGCGTTGTCCCGGTAACACGACGCCCTTGAGCGGCGCGGCCTGGTACGCAGGTGAATTGGCCGGGGCACCCGTAGACACGACTGTATATTCCGGTGTTCCAAGAACGGCTGCCTTTCCACCCGATGGTGCTCTGACGCCCGGAGCGGCAAACGTCGGAACCTGTGCAGGGGCCACACCAACACCAACCGCGACGCCGACAAATACTCCGACAGCAACTCCAACGGCGACACCGACGAATACTCCGACGGCAACCCCAACTGCGACGCCGACGAATACTCCGACGGCAACCCCAACCGCGACGCCGACGAATACTCCGACGGCAACCCCAACTGCGACTCCGACGAGTACACCTACGGCAACCCCAACTGCGACGCCGACGAATACTCCGACGGCAACCCCAACTGCGACTCCGACGAGTACACCTACGGCGACGCCTACGGGTACACCGACGAGTACGCCGACGGCAACCCCAACTGCGACGCCGACGACTACTCCGACGGCAACCCCAACTGCGACACCGACGAGTACGCCGACGGCAACGCCAACGCTGACACCAACCGGTACGCCAACATCCACACCGACGGCGACCCCAACGACGACACCTACATCAACACCGACCGCTACGCCTACCGCTACGCCGACGCCGACGCCGGGTTCGTGCAGCACGGCGAACACCTTGCTATACGCCTATAACCGGGATACCCAGCGGCTGGTGAGATTCACGGCGGCGAATCCGGGCACTCTACTGTTCGATGTCCAACTGAGTGGGCTCGCTCCTGATGAGTTCCTCGTCGGGATCGACTTTCGTCCGGCAAATGCCGTTCTTTATGGAGTCGTTGCAAACGCAACGAGAACACGCATCGTTGCGATCAACCCGTCTTCTGGTGAACTGGTACCGGTCGGTTCAAATTCACCACCGACTATCGACTCGGCATTCGGCGTCGACTTTAATCCTGTGCCCGATCGAATACGTATCGTCGGAACGGCGGATACGAGCAGAAGGTTCAATCCGAACGACGGTACACTGGCGGGAACGGACACGAGCCTTGCCTATGTTGCCGGTGATCCGTCGTTCGGAGCGAATCCGAACGTGGTCCACGTTGCCTATACGAACAGCCAGTCGGGGGCGACCCTTACGACGCTCTTCGGCATCGATTCGGGAACGGACAGTTTGGTTCGCATCGGTGGCATCGACGGAGCTCCTACGCCAAATCTTGGGGCATTGACGACGATAGGAGCTTTAGGGCTGAACGCGACCGATTTTGGAGGCTTCGACATACAGCCATTTACAAATCAGGCGTATGCTGCGCTTCGGGTTGGAGCCATCTCCAACCTGTACGGCCTTAATCTGACAAGCGGCACCGTAACTCTGCTTGGTGCGATCGGCAACGGTACAAACACGATCGACGGGCTTGCGGTTGCCCCATGCTCCACGGCGGCCGGGGTCGACGTCTCAGGACGTGTGACGGCACCGGACGGCAGAGGCCTAAGAAACGCTATCGTCTCGATGGTTGACAGCCAAGGAGTTACCCGAACGGCGACAACCTCAAGCTTCGGCTATTATTCGTTCCATGAAGTCGAGGCGGGCTCAAGCGTCGTCATGAGTGTAGCGTCACGACGCTACCGTTTTGGTGCCAGGATCCTTCAGGTCGTCGACACGCTGACAGGAATTGACTTCGTCGGCCAGGAATAGAACGCTCCGTTCCGATCCGGCACTTACGGGGCCGTCTGGAGACTTCATCCGGGCGGCCTCCTTTTTCATGACAAATGCCTTTCTTGGCCAAGAACTCCTCAGCATTAAAAACAAGGCTTCATAACTCTTCCGCACGCAATCCTGGCCTCCTTCGTTGACCAGATTGCGATTTGCAACACCTTCCGCTCGGATTGTCATGCACTGGTCGTACAGCCAGTAACGAGCGCATACCATGAAGAAAAATAAAATTCAGGCCAAGCCTCGCCCGGTCAAGTCACAGCAAATCCCAACAAAACGCGCTCCTAAAGCCCTTGATCTACGGCCTCATCGATACCATAAGCAGAAGTTATGTCACAATAAGAAAAACGGGCACCCGTTCGAGTACCCGTAACTTGTTGATTTAATTGGCTCCGCAGGTAAGACTCGAACTTACAACCCTTCGGTTAACAGCCGAATGCTCTGCCATTGAGCTACTGCGGAATGTGGCACGACCGTGCATTGTTGCGCGGGCGAACATAAAGATTAGGAATTCCGGCGGCGGTTGTCAAGTTTTGGGGCGGCCGGCCTTGCTGTCGTTGCGTTTAACGATTTTCACAATTGCGGAGTTCTAATATAATGCCGTCATATGTCAAAAGTGGAACTTAAGACAAAGGCGACGGATGCGAGCGTCGATGATTTTCTGAACTCTGTGTCCGACGAGCAGCAGCGTGAAGAAAGCACCAGGCTGCTCAAGATCTTCGAGCGGGTCACAGGCGAGGCTCCTAAGATGTGGGGACCGGCGATCGTTGGGTTTGGAACTCGCACGCTGAGATATGACTCGGGACGCGAGATGGATTGGATGGTCACCGGATTTTCGCCGCGAAAGGGCAATCTGACGCTCTACATCATGGATGGGTTTGACCGATACGACGAGATGCTCGCGGCTCTCGGTAAGCACAAGACCGGAAAATCGTGCCTGTACGTCAAACGCCTTTCGGATATCGACCAGAGTGTACTCGAACAATTGATCGCCGCCTCGATCAAGCATATCACCGGCGAGTAAACCAGACTCGTAAGAGGTCTTTCTGACAATCCGTCGCGGTCAAAGTATAATGCCTTTTTGAGACCAAGCACGGAGCCTATCCACTTGAACCACGAAACCATAATAATCCTCGATTTTGGCTCGCAATATACCCAGCTCATCGCACGACGTGTGCGTGAGCAGGGCGTTTATTGCGAGATACATCCGTTTCATCTGTCAGCGGACGCGATCGCGGCTAAGCGGCCAATGGGCGTGATCCTGTCGGGCGGGCCGTCGAGCGTGACAGATGAGGACGCACCGCGTGTAGCGGCTGATTTTTACGAAAAGGTCGGTGTGCCGATCCTCGGTATTTGCTACGGGATGCAGCTTGTAGCCGTCGATCTCGGCGGAGCGAGCGAACCGGCGATGCGGCGTGAATATGGGCACGCTAAGCTAAAAGTCTTGAGCGGGCGGACGGCACTATTTAATGAACTGCCGTTCGAACTCGATGTCTGGATGAGCCACGGCGATCATGTCACGCAGCTTCCCGCAGGGTTTGAAACGACAGCGACGACTGGCGAGGTCGTGACCGCGATCGAGAATCCTGGACGAGGCATTTACTGCGTTCAGTTTCACCCCGAAGTTTCGCACACGCCGCTTGGTAAGGAAATACTGCGAAATTTCATATTTCAAATTTGCAAATGCAAAGGCGACTGGACGCCGGCTCAATTTATCCAAGAAGAGGTCGAAAAGATCCGTGAGATCGTCGGGCCGACGGGGAATGTCGTCTGCGGATTGAGCGGTGGCGTCGATTCGACGGTCGCGGCGGTGCTTGTTCACGAAGCGATTGGCGACCGGCAGACTTGTATTTTTGTAAATAACGGTCTGCTGCGATATCGCGAGTTTGAGGACACTCTCAAGGTATATAAGAACAATCTGCACCTGAACGTGCTTGGCGTCGATGCGTCTGAGGATTTCTACTCGGTTTTGAAAGATGTCGTCGATCCAGAACTCAAACGAAAAGCGATCGGTGCAAAATTCATCGACATCTTTCAGGCTGAGGCAGATAAGATCGGTGATGCAAAATGGCTTGTTCAGGGAACCTTGTATCCCGACGTTATCGAATCGGTCTCTTTGAGAGGTTCGTCCGTAACGATCAAATCGCACCACAACGTTGGCGGTTTACCGGAGAAGATGAACCTAAAGCTGATTGAGCCTCTTCGTGAGCTATTCAAAGACGAGGTCAGACTGATCGGTAAAGACCTCGGAATTCCTGACGAAATTCTTCAGCGGCATCCGTTCCCCGGCCCCGGACTCGGTGTTCGCATCCTGGGTGATATCACGCCTGAGAATGTGGAGCTGCTGCAAAAGGCCGACCGCATATTCATCGAGGAGCTTCACAATTTCGGCATCTATCAGGACGTCTGGCAAGCCTTCGCCGTCCTGCTCCCCATCCAATCGGTCGGCGTCATGGGCGATTTCCGCACCTACGAAAAGACCGTCGCCCTCCGCGCCGTTACCTCGACCGACGGCATGACCGCCGACTGGGCGCGTCTGCCGCACGATTTCCTTGCTGCAGTTTCGTCGCGAATCACGAGTGAAGTCCGCGGGGTGAATCGTGTTGTTTACGATATCTCATCAAAACCGCCGAGTACGATCGAGTGGGAATAGAAGATGAAACAACGGATTTCACGGATTTTCGCGGAA
>JBEBGW010000401.1:0-3854 GCA_040081025.1 Pyrinomonadaceae bacterium
GTTCTTATCGAGAAGTTTGTCGGGATCGTCGCACACAGACGGATCGCCGCCCTGGCATTCGACGTTGCGGCGGAAGAGTTCGAGAGCTTCACCGGATTCGAGTTTGGCTGTGCACTTTGCCTTCGCCGATTCGAGATCAGTCTCGATCCCCGTAAGTAGAAGCAATCGAGCGGAGAGTTCGAGCGAGAGTTCCCAGGTCGGCATCGCGGCGGGCTCGATCTCGTTGCGAAGGATCTCGATGCACTCGTAGACTTCGACTGCGTTTCCGACATATTTGCCCAGCGGCTGATCCATGCTAGAGATGACCGCCTGAGTTTTCACACCGAATTTCTCACCCGTTTTAACCATCGCTCTCGCGAGCTTTTCCGCATCGGCGAGTTCCTTCATGAACGCCCCGCTGCCGGTCTTCACATCAAGAACGAGCGCGTCTAAGCCTTCAGCAAGCTTCTTCGACATTATCGAAGCGACTATCAGCGGGATGTACGGAACGGTGGCAGTCGCGTCACGGAGTGCGTATATTTTCTTGTCTGCGGGTGCGATATCGGCGGTCTGGCCGGCCATCGCGAATCCGCATTTCTTGATAACGTCACGAAACTCTTGGGTAGAAAGATTGACGTTGTAGCCGGGGATCGACTCGAGCTTGTCGAGCGTGCCGCCGGTGTGGCCAAGCCCGCGGCCCGAGATCATCGGAACGGCGACTCCGCACGCCGCCACGACCGGTGCAATGATCAGCGAGGTCTTGTCGCCGACGCCGCCCGTCGAGTGTTTGTCAGCCTTGGGCTTGTCGATGTCGGAAAAGTCGAGAACCACGCCCGAGTAGAGCATCGAACGGACAAGCTGTTCGCCCTCTGAATCGTTTAGCCCCCGAATGAACATCGCCATCACTAGCGCCGAGATCTGATAGTCCGCCCAAGATTTATCGCAAACACCGTCGACGAACGAACCGATCTCCTCGGCGGTCAATTCCCCGCCGTCGCGTTTTTTGGCAATGATCTCTTGTGGTCGCATTCGTTAAGAGTCCAAGCTTTAGCTTGTATTTGTTTGCCTGAAGACATCTCGGAGTTACGGAGGACAAGCTAAAGCTTGAACTCTAAACAGACGATCGCCTCGGCTCGAACAGCCCGACGTTCACCGACTGAATCTACACCTTCGCCGGTTTTCGCCTTGACGCTGATGCGGTTCGTCTCGACTTCCAACGCATCGGCAATGCCCTTACGGATCTCGTCCATGTAAGGGCTGAGTTTGGGCTGTTCGAGATGAACAGTCGAATCTACGTTGGCAATCTCGTAGCCGTGCTGCTTCATCTCGCCGACCGCGAATCTAAGAAAAACAAAGCTTTCGGCGTTTCGCCAGCGTTCGTCGCTCGGCGGGAAATGCGTCCCGATGTCACCGAGCGCGAGCGCCCCGAGGATCGCGTCGGTGATCGCATGGGTGAGGGCATCGGCGTCGGAGTGGCCCTCGGCACCGAGGTCAGACTCGATCCGTACGCCGCCGAGTATCAGCGGCCGATCGGGCACGAGTCGATGGATATCGGAGCCGAAGCCTATTCTCATCATGTTTTCGACCAGCTTTCAGCTATCAGCTTCGAGCTTCCAGTTTGGTTACCAGTTTCGAGTTATCAGTTTCGAGTTCGGAGTTCAGCAATGCTTCCGCGAGAATTAGATCCTCAGGGTGCGTGATCTTGATGTTCCGCGGACTGCCCTCGACGATCCCTATCGGGTGGCCGAGTTTTTCGACGAGGTAACATTCGTCGGTCACCTCTGTTGTTGTTGACCCCGGCGTGAAAGCTCTCAGCAAGACTTCGATCTTGAACACCTGCGGAGTGAGAGCTCGGCGAAGCCTTTCGCGGTCGAGCGTGTCCGCGATCTCACCACCCCGAACGGATTTGATGGTATCCGTCACGGGTGCAACGAGGCAAGCGGCTCCGGTTTCTTTGGCCATTGCTATGGTGCGTTCGATCTCATCGACAGTGACAAGGGGGCGCGCTCCGTCATGGACGAGAACAAATCTTGTCCCTTCATCAAGGGAAGCCACTGACAAGCCATTAAGGACCGACTCGGCTCTAGTCGATCCGCCTCTTGCAAGCACCGCGAGTTTACTGAACGAAGGCAGTATCGTTAGCGGTGAATCGAAATGCTCTTCGGGTAAGACGAGTATGATCGAATCGACGGATGGCGCGGCTTGAAAGCGTTCGAGCGTGTGAACGATTACGGGCTTGCCGTTAATTTCGAGGAACTGTTTAGGTATGTCCGATTTGAAACGCGATCCGGAACCGGCGGCGACGATGATCGCGGTCGTCGTCATCGAGGAATTTCGACCTCTTCGATGATCGTTCGCTCTCGAAGATCGCGGGTCGCCTTGCGGAAGCCGAGCGAGCGGGAATCGTGGACCGATGCTCCGCTTTCGCCGTTCTCGTCAACTTTCTCTTCCCACAAACGGCCGAAGATCATCTTGCCGGCCGTCGTCTGCAGGACGCTCGTAACGGCGATGTCCGCGGTCTTTCCGATCAGGCGGCGGGCGTTGTCGATGACGACCATCGTTCCGTCGTCGAGATATGCGACGCCCTGGTTGTATTCCTTGCCCTCTTTTAGCACGAAGACCCGCATCGCCTCACCCGGCAGAACCACAGGTTTCAGAGCGTTGGCGAGTTCGTTGATGTTTAGCACCACGACACCGCGAAGTTGAGCGACCTTGTTCAAATTAAAGTCGTTCGTCACGATCATCGCGTCGATCTGCTTCGCGAGTTCGATGAGTTTGAGATCGACTTCCTTTACGCTCGGGAAATCGTTCTCGAGGATCTGGATATCAAGATTAGTGTTATTTCGCAGCCGCTGAAGCATATCCAACCCGCGGCGTCCGCGTTGGCGTTTCGACGAATCGGCCGAATCGGCTACCTGCTGAAGTTCGTTAAGGACAAAATTGGGAATGACCAGCGTACCCGACAGGAATCCGGTCTCGGCGATGTCCGCGATGCGGCCGTCGATGATGACTGACGTGTCGAGGATCTTGAAATCGACCTTGGACGTCTTATCCGAAAAGATGCCGCCGAGCACCGATAGATCGATATATTCGCCTTTCGCGGCTCCGACCATGAGCCCGACGTATCCCATAAACAGGGCCAGCGAGATCGTCAAAAACGTCTGGGTTTCCGCGGAAACGGCGGCTTCTTTCTGGATCGAGATCAGTACCCCGATCAGGAAAGCTCCGAGGATCCCGAGAATCGACCCGATCGCGGCGCCGATGAGCGTTTTGAGGGACGCCTTTCTCACCCGCATCTCGAAGGCGATCATTATCGCGGCGAGCACGGCCCCGACGACGGCCGAGACGATCCGGCGGGATGTGACATCCATTTCGCCGAGTTTTGTCGTGTGCGCAAGCGGATTCAGCACGAAGCCAACGGCGGCCAGCAGCAGTATAAAACCTATCCGGGCTGTGAGTATGTCCCACCTCATTATGAAAATATTAGCACGAAATTAATACGCCGCCGAAGTTGCGGCAGATCTTGGCCTTTCGGGCAATAAAGCGAACATCGGCATAAACTCCGATTGACGCGGCGATTCCATATCTTGAACTGCCTTCAAACGACTGACTCCAGTGCGGTTCGCCGAAATCGAGAGCTATTTGTTAGAATCGTCCGCGACCTCAACTTTATGGCTAAAGATCCGCAATCGATATACGTCTGCCAAAACTGCGGCCGTCAGGCTCGCAAATGGATCGGGCAATGCACGGATTGCGGCGAGTGGAACACGTACGTCGAGGAGAGGTTTCGTCCAACCCCCATTGCGGCTTCAGCGGGTGGCATTGCGTCACGTTTTCGCGATGTGACGCCCATCCCGTTTCAAGCGATCGAATCG
>JBEBGW010000402.1:0-3840 GCA_040081025.1 Pyrinomonadaceae bacterium
TACCGGCACAGTGACCGACAACAACGGGGCTGCGGTGCCCGGAGCGTTGGTCACGCTGACCAATCCCGCCACAACCAGTCACTCACGGCGAATACGAGTGACAACGGCGTGTATCTTTTCGACCTGATTGCCCCGGGTACATATACAGTCACGATCGAGAAGGACGGCTTCAAAAAGGTCATCTCGTCAAACGTCTCCGCCCTGATCAATCAGCCATCGACCGTAAATATCGCACTCGAGGTTGGTGACGTTTCAGCGGTTGTTAACGTGGAGAGCTCGGCCGAGACCGTCCAGACGTCGACCTCGGGAAATGTCGGCTCGACCATTGATCAGCAGACGCTGCAGAGCCTTCCGATCGTCGGGTTACGCGGACGAAATCCTTTGGACCTTCTCAACTTCCAGCCCGGCGTAGTTGTCGGTGCAAATACGGGCGGCGGCATCCATGTGAATGGGTCACGCGATCGTGCATTCAACTTTACGCTGGATGGGATCGATATCAACGATACGACCGCGGGCGGATCTAACTTCACTCCACTGCGACCGAACCCGGATTCGATCCAGGAGTTTCAGATCGTTACGAGTAACGCCACGGCGGAATTGGGCCGCAACAGCGGTGCTCAAGTGACGCTTGTCACCAAGTCGGGCGGCAATCGATTCTCGGGAAATATTTTCGAGTATTATCAAACGCCAGGCGTCAACGCGAATCAGTTTGAGAGCAATGTGAACAAGGTGGGCCGGCCCCAGTTTGTTCAGCACATCTACGGGTTCAGCCTTGGCGGCCCGATCCCGACGTTCGGTCTTGGCGAGGGGGGCGGCTTCCGCACCTTGAAAGACAAAGCCTTCTTCTTCGTCAACTATCAACGCCTGTTTGCGACCGAGACCCGGCTGACCACTCGAACGGTGTATACCGAACAGGCCCGAGCCGGAAACTTCCGATACCTCGTCGGCGCACCGAATTCCATTTCGGCGGTCAACGCAGATGGCTCGGCAAGATTTCCGAACTGTTCAGTTTCGGTTACGACACAGTGCATCAAGACGTACAGCGTTGCGGCTAACTCTCCGGTTAGCTACGATCCGCTGGTTTCGGGAATACTCAACGACTATCCGCTTCCCAATAGTTTCGCAGCGGGCGACGGGTTGAATCTTGCCCGCTACGTTTTCAATGCGCCGCAAAATGAAAAGCAATGGGACCTCGTAATGAGGTTTGACTACAACCTAAACGACAAGCACAAGTTCTACCTTCGTTATGCGGAGGGAGCGCAGATCACCGTTGCCGATAGCGTAAATGGTGGACTTCAGGCGTTTCCCGGATATCCGAGCTTAGTGGATACGACCCGGCGGCCGAAGAATTATGCCTTCAATCATCGCTGGTCACCCACCGCAAAATTCACTAACGAAGCGATCTTCGGGATCAGTCGCTTCCGTTTCACGTTCTTCAATCCGGAAACCCGGCCGGACGTTCCGTTCATCCTTAACTCGGTTGCAGATGCCTTTGGAAATCAATTGGGAAATGCCCGCGCGGCCCGCACGTTTCAGATCGTCGACAATATGACGTTTGATTTCTCGCCGCACGTTCTCAAAGCAGGCGTGAACATCCGACTCGGGCGCGTGTTAGACGACCGGTCGGGTGCCGGCGGAGCTATCGAGGGAAGCGTTGGGTTTGGTGCGGGGTCGAGCGAATTTGTCGCGGCTCCGTGGAATTTCAATCTTCCGACGACCCCGCTGAACGGTATCGCCGCGGCGGACATAACTACGCTACGCTCGCTCGTCAATAATCTGATCGGCCGCATCGGAAGCTATACTCAAGGATTCATCGTCAGTCCGCAAAATCCGAATTCGTTTGCTCCAGCGGGCACGCGATGGAACTTCACGGCTTACTATCCTGAGTACGATTTTTATTTCCAGGATACGTGGAGAATGTTTCCAAACTTCATCGTCGATCTAGGACTGCGGTATGAGTACAAGCCAAGTCCGACTGCGAAAGATCTGCCGATCCTGGCTCCGGACCGGCTGTTTACGGCAGGTGCAACACCGACGAACGCTCTTACATGGGTCGAGAAGCCGATGTTCCCGAACGACACGGACAACTGGGGACCGTCAGTTGGATTCGCATGGGATCCGTTCAGCGACGGGAAGACTTCGATCCGCGCGAATTACCGGTTGTCATACGACCGATTCGCGACGCAGGTTTTCACCAACAGCATCTGGCAGGGAACTCCGGGCAACGTATTCAACGGGACCGCAACAGGGATCGCCACGCAGAATCTTTTGTTGAGAAACGGTCTCCCAAATCTCACGCCAACCGGATCCCCCGCTTCGTCAAGAACGCCGCCCGCATTCACGACCGGGTCGATCACGCTCGTAGATCCGGATGTCGAGTATCCTGACGTCCACTCCTGGTTCGCCGGATTTCAGCGTGATGTATTTTGGAACAGCGTGTTTGAAGTGAACTATATCGGGAAGCGCGGTACGCATCTGTTTGGCGGATATGATGCCAATCAGGTCGACATCTTCGCAAAGGATCCGCGATGCGCAAAGAATTTCCTCGAAACCTTTAATGCGATCAAGGGTGGTTCGACGAATGAGTGTCTGACAAATCTTATCTTCACGGGAGACCCTCTTCTACAGGCTGGAACGACCACATTCCGTGGTATTGCAGCGATCTCTACAACGCTATCGGCACCGCCTGCCAGCGACCCGAGTCTGAACGTTGGCGGCAGTGTGGCTACGGCGGCTCGCGTCGTGTCGCAGCAGACCTGCTCCGCTTCAAACGTCACGGCCGGAGTTTGTACGTCTACCGCTCAGCAACTAGTCAGCCGATCGCTCTCGAATCCTTACTTTTTCCAGCGGTTCCCGCAGTTCCTCGGAGCGATGAACGTCCTCGACAGTTCGGATTACTCCCGCTACAACGGCATCGAGGTTGATCTGAAAAGGCGTCTCACGGGTGGATTTGGATACACGATCGGATATGTTTGGTCTGTCTCGAAAGACACGCGTTCGTACGATCCCGTGTTTACCACCGTCTCGCGTGACAACAATCAATCCGCGTCGAGCACTCCGTTCGACCTGAGGGACAAGAACATTAACTATTCGTGGTCGGATTTCGATCGCCGACACGTGTTGAACGCGACCTACGTTTACGAGCTGCCGTTCGGCAAGGGACGCAAGTGGGCGTCTGATGCCGGCACCGCTCTTGATTTGATCATCGGCGGCTGGCAGGTCGCGGGTCGGTATAATTGGTCTTCGGGGCGGCCTTTTACGGTTTACTCGGGCCTCTATACCCTTGGAAACGTAACGCAGGCTACCGCGAACTGTAACGATTGTCCGCGAAATCTGGGCGCTCTGGTAGAACGAAACGGGACGAACTATTGGTTTAGCGAAGAGGCTGAGGCCAGATTCACACAGCCCGCACCGGGCGAACTCGGAAATACGCCTCGAAACTACTTCATCGGTCCCAGACGCTTCCAGACCGACATCTCGCTATCGAAGAAGTTTCGCTTCACCGAAACGTTGAACTTCGACCTTCGCGTTGACGCTCAGAATCTGACGAATACTGCTTCTTTCGGCCTGCCGACAGCCACGTCGAACAGCAGCGTGTTTGGACAGATCCGTGACAGCGTCGCGAGCTCTGCAAGGCGAATTCAGTTCTCGGGCAAACTGAACTTCTAGTTGATTAGCTGTTTATTGCTTCTCCGCGGTTTCGAAAAGGACCGCGGAGATTTTTTTTGGACGAAAGGCAACGGAGGTAAAAGTGCTGGCATCAACTCTATTGGAAAAAGAAAGTTAGGTAGCAGTTAAGGGGTTTTCTGCTGACGAGTCTTTCCAGTTTCCTCCTGTTTC
>JBEBGW010000403.1:0-3806 GCA_040081025.1 Pyrinomonadaceae bacterium
CCGCTGGATCGATGATCGAGGCAGGAACAAACCTGGAAGCTCAGCTTCAGAGCATGGTAGACGTCAAAAAAAGTCGGGTCGGCGATCAGGTGATCCTGAAGACCACCAAGGCGATCAAACAGAACGGTGAAACCATTGTGCCGAAAGGTTCCAAACTGATCGGAAGGATCACTGAGGTGAAGCAAAAGACCAAGGATAACGCGACTTCGCGGATCGGGATGGTTTTTGATCGGCTTCAAGGTAAAGAACTCGATATGCCGATAAACGCCTCGATCGTTTCGGTCGCGACGGCGCAGGTAAATGCCGCCGCCGGTGACCTTTTTGCAACGGATCTCTCAGGCGGTTCATCGACGAGCGGAAGCGCGTCATCGGGTGGACGTGCGAGTGGCGGAGGCGGATTGCTCGGTGGCGTAGGCTCGACTGTTGGCGGCGTTGTGAATACCACAACCTCGACGGTTGGCCAGGTCGCCGGCACTGCGACCAAAACAGTCGGCAGCACGGTCGGTCAGACGACCGGAACGCTGGGACGCACGGTCAATGGGCTTCAGATCTCACAGGCCACCAGCGGATCGGCATCGTCCTCTTCGACGATCTCGGCACAAGGTAAGGACGTGAAGATCGAAAAGGGAGCCACTTTCAACCTGCGGTTGGACGGCTCTGTTCAGAGATAGGTACAGTGTTTGCGTTGTTTGGGGCCCGGAGATACAATATGCGAGCCCCCGACGTAAATCGCTTTGTTTCCGTACTATATTAGTACACTTGTGTAGCGGAATGATGCATTTCTGCTCGCCCACGTGAATGAGAAAGTTCTTTTCTTTTTCTATCCTGCTAGCTCTAAGCGTTCAGACCGCATTTGGCGGCCTTGAGATAGTCAGGTCCAACGGCATTACGCTAACAGGTGCTGACGGCATCAACTACGTTGGCGTTTCGGGCATTACCCTGACGGGGGCCGACGGCCTCCTCACTCGACAATCGAACGGGATCACACTGACGGGCGCTGACGGGATAACGCTGACCGGAGCAGATGGGATCACCCTGACGGGGGCGGACGGCTCGACCTACACCGGGCCGAACGGGATCACGCTTACGGGCGCGGATGGGATCACGTTGACAGGTGCCGACGGCATCACGCTAACGGGTGCTGACGGGATCACACTCACCGGAGCAGACGGGACCACCTACACGGCGGACACATTCATCTTCAGGCGTCCGGATGGGATCACGCTGACCGGAGCAGATGGGATCACTCTCACCGGAACAGACGGGATCACTTTGACCGGCGCAGACGGCGAGCCGCGTGTTGGAACCAACGGGATCACGTTGACCGGGGCGGACGGAATTACGTTGACAGGTGCCGACGGGATCACGTTAACAGGGGCGGACGGAATCACGCTGACCGGAGCTGACGGAGTTACGGGAATCACCTCCACCGGAGCTGTCTTTGATGTTACTCATCCTACCGGAATAACGCTGACCGGAGCCGACGGGATCACCTTAACCGGAGCCGACGGCATTACGTTGACCGGAGCAGACGGAATCACACTGACGGGCGCGGACGGAATTACTCTAACCGGAGCCGACGATAGCACGGGCCTTCAAAGCGTCGATCCCGAACTGGCCCTCAAGCTTAACGAGGCCACTGATGACACGAATATCAACGCCGTCATTGTTTTTCACCGGGGAGTGAACGACGGTGATGTTGCGCAACTTCAGCAGATAGGAATTCTAGGCGGTACCCGGTTTAGAGCCTTGCCGGCAGTTTATGCAACTGCGACGAAGCAGCAATTGATCGCGGTATCGCGTCTTCCGCAGGTTCGATCGCTTTACGGCAACCGAACGCTGACTTTCAATTCCGATCCATATTTCAACATCACCGGATTACCGCGTGCCGTCGCGGACGCAGACCTTCGTGCGGATAACAATGGCTTGCCGTATTCGGGCCGCGATGTGACCGTCGCCGTTCTTGATACCGGACTGAATGCGACACACCCGGATCTTGTAGGCCGCGTCGTTCAGAATGTACGGCTTGCGGATGCTCAGAGTGCACCTGCGGGATTTGTTTATCCGGCCTCCGCTGAGAATCAGTCGAACACCGATCTCGCGAGCGGGCACGGCACGCACGTCGGTGGGATCAGTGGCGGAAGCGGTACCGCATCGAATGGGAGATTCGCCGGCGTGGCGAACAATGCTCGGCTACTCGGATTGAGCGCGGGCGATGCCAATCTGATGTTCGTACTGTCGGGTCTCGATTACCTTCTCGATCGCGGGGCGGCCTATGGCGTGCGCGTTGTAAATTGCAGCTTCTCGGCCGCGACTGTTTACGACCCGAACGATCCGGTTAATGTCGCAACGAAGTTATTGACCGACCGCAATGTGAATGTCGTCTTTTCGGCAGGGAACAGCGGATCCGGTAACGGCACGCTCAATCCCTACGCGGCGGCTCCTTGGGTCGTCAGCGTTGGCGCGACCGACGAACGGGGCGCCTTGGCGAATTACTCTTCGCGCGGACGTTTCGGTGATGCGCTTCAGCATCCGACGCTTACCGCGCCGGGAACGAATATCGTCGGCCCCCGAAGCCTGGTCGGGTCGACTGGCGTCAGCGGCCTCGGCGGTTCTGACTCAAGCCGGCTTTCCGCTAGTGAATTGCCCTACTACACTACTGCAACTGGCACATCCTTCTCGGCTCCGCAGGTCGCGGGGGCGATCGCGTTGATGCTCGAAGCGAATCCGAATCTTACTCCGGCTGCGATCAAGGACATCCTCGGCCGAACGGCGACACCGCTACCGAAGTATTTTTATCATGAGGCCGGTGCCGGAATGCTCAATACACACGCAGCGGTTCTCGAAGCCGCATTTCCGGAAAGGAGTCTCGGTTTATTCCGTTCGACTCTGTCGCGTAATAGCGTCTCGTTCCGGACATCGTCACCCTTTCAGTACGAGCAGCTTGTAACGCCCGGTTCGACAGCGTCTACACAATTCCCGATACCCGAGAACACGGTGCAGGCGACGATGAGTCTTTCCTGGGGTTTGAGCGCCAACGATCTGGCATTGAAACTCTTCGGCTCGTCGAACAGTCTCGTTGGTCAATCGAACTATTTGAACGTTGCCGGACTCACCGGACTGCGTGAAAAGGTGATGGTCCGCAACCCGGCACCCGGAACTTATCGCTCAAGTGTTTCGCATACTGCAAACATTGGAACGAGCCAACGGGTTTACGGGGCCCTTGAAATAACGCAGATCGAGTACCCGTCGCTTCTGGACATCGCCGGGCTTTCGGGCCAGTCCCTCGCTGATGCTCAAGCGTCGTTAGCGACGAATCTGATGCTGCCTGAAGGGCGAAAGTTCCGGCCCGATTCAAGCGTAACCCGCGGCGATTTTGCGGAGTCGCTTGTTCGGTCAGGACTCGTTCCACAGTATTCGGCGGCAAGCCCGATGTTCACAGATGTTCGTGACCGCTATTCCCGCGGCCCCGTAGAAAGCATTCAGGCGAACCCAACCGGCAGGCTGATCTACGATGCCGAAACCGGCGGGCGCTTTAACCCTCACAACTCGCTTTCGAAGGTCGCGGCGGCGATCGCGTTCGTTCGAGCGGCCAACCTTGAGAATGCTACGTCAACCGCGGTGCTCCCCTTGACTGTCACGGACACTTCGCAGGTTCCAGCCCAATGGCGCGGTCACGTCGCGGTCGCACTACAGTACGGCTATTTAACGCTCGATGGAACGAAGTTCAACCCGTCTCGCGGATTGAAACGCATCGAGCTTGCCGGAGCCCTGGTCAAGATAGCTCTTCATTAACACGTCACTAG
>JBEBGW010000404.1:0-3800 GCA_040081025.1 Pyrinomonadaceae bacterium
CACTCCGAATGCGACCATGATGCCGCCCGGGCTCGGGCTGATAACCGAGACTTTCGGCAACCGGCTTGAGATCGACTTCTCCATGCGAAACATTCGACTAAGGCCGACCGACAGGATGCGAGCGTTGTCGTAATAGCGGAACGCCAGCGGCATCTGAAAATAATGCGACGCGTGCTTGCCGTTCGGATAAATGAAGTGGCCTTTTCGATAAGCTCCTGTCGTTTTCAGGATGCCCATTACCGATTCCGGAGTGGGGATAAGATCTATCATGATGACTCTCCTTTAGCGCATTTGAAGGCGAAGAAACAATATTAGTCAGCCGAGCGGGATTTTTCAAATTTCGCCTTTCAATACGCGCTCGACGGTCCGCCGCTGGTCGGCCGGCAGCCGTTCGGGGATCTCGTCAAACGTATACCAGCCGAGCTGATCGATCTCGGAGCTAAGTATCTCACCCGGCTCGTTCGCCCTTGCCGCGAACAAGATCTCGACGTGCCGTCCAAGCGTCTTCAGATGAAGCAGTCTTACATCGGACAGAGTGATGCCTGTCTCTTCCATCAACTCGCGCCTTATCGCCGCGTGCGGCTGTTCGCCGGCATCGATAAATCCGCCGGGCAGCCCCCAGCCGGTGATCGGACGAAGCAAATGATGCAGCACCAGCACCTTGCCTTCCGCATCCACAACGACAGCGGCCGCGGAGACCGTAAACGTGGACTGAAATCGGCGAATAAAGAAGCGTCGCAGCCAGGGTGGGAGCGCGAGCCAAAGGCCGCCGAAGAGTCGATAAGACAT
Organism: Pyrinomonadaceae bacterium; assembly: GCA_040081025.1. Taxonomy (GTDB): domain Bacteria; phylum Acidobacteriota; class Blastocatellia; order Pyrinomonadales; family Pyrinomonadaceae; genus OLB17. The sequence goes on from JBEBGW010000404.1 coordinate 790, forward strand.
TACATTTCTTACTTTAACAGCTTTGACAAAATCGCTTGGCAGAACCGGGCGCGCTTGCGTATTCTTTAACTGCATCCAACAGATGCGCGGCCCTGTCTTCACCTAGCCGCCCGAAGTTCAAATGAAGTTGTCTGCCCTTACATTCCTGGTGTGCGCTGTTCTGTCGGCCGGTTGCGGATATGTGACGTCGCCGCTGAGCGTCAAGGCGGAACAGCCCATCACAAAGCCGTCACCGACTCCTATCGCGGACGAAAATGTCATTTCGATCGCCGCCGTTGGCGACATAATGCTCGCATCGCCGTTCCCCGACGACACGCGCATGCCGCCGAACGATGGGAAGGGAATGCTCGATGCAGTGACGCCTATCTTGTCCGTCGCCGACATCGCATTCGGCAATATGGAAGGCCCGATCGTCGATAGCGGCACGTCGGCAAAATGCAAACCGAAGACACCAGTTACGCCAACTCCGACACCCCTGCCTTCCGCCACGCCGAAGAAAGCCGAACCCGTCCGATGCTACGCCTTCCGAATGCCGACTCGTTACACGAAGTATCTAAAGGAAGCTGGATTCGACGTGATGAGCGTCGCGAACAACCACGCTCTCGATTTCGGTGTGGTGGGACAGTTGAGCACGCGAAAGTCACTCGACGCGAACGGCGTCAAACACGCCGGCGCTGACCGCACGAAATTCTCCACCGCTTATCTCGACGTGAAAGGAAAGAAAGTCGCCTTCATCGGATTCGCTCACAACTCGGTCTCGCCGAACGTCAACGATCTCATCACCGCTCGACGCCTTGTTCAGGAAGCGGACAAAACAGCCGACATTGTCGTCATCTCATTCCACGGCGGAGCCGAAGGCTCGGCATATCAGAACGTGCCCCAAAAGACCGAGGTTTTCTTTGGCGAGAAACGCGGAAACCTGCCGCTCTTTGCTCGAACTGTCATCGACGCCGGCGCCGATCTCGTCCTCGGCCACGGCCCGCACGTGCTCCGCGGAATGGAGATCTACAAAGACCGCCTCATCGCCTATAGCTTGGGCAACTTCGCAACCTACGGCTGGTTCTCGCTCCGCAACGAAACCGCCCTCACCATCATCCTCGAAGCCCACCTCGCCCCCGATGGCAAATTCATCGGCGGCCAGATCCACTCAGGACGGCAAGAAGGCCGCGGCATCCCCGCACTAGACTCCACAGGTGAAGCAATAAAAAAAGTCCGCTCCCTCTCAAACGCCGACTTCACAACAACCGCTCCGAGTATCGGCGATGACGGCACCATCCAGGCAAAAAAGCGACAGTAATAAAGCGCCTGCGGCTTGCCGCAATTATGAGGGGAAGGGCTTGCCCTTCCCGGAAGAGTCTTCCAATAATATCCGCACTTGACAATTTCCAGACCTGTAATGATAATGATTACAGGTTGATGATTCGCTTATGCGTATAGGAAACAGATTTAGTATCGCGGTTCATATTCTTTCACTTCTCGGTACATTCGAGGGTGAAGATCAAACTTCTGAATGGATGGCGGGAAGCATCGGTGTTAATCCGGTGATCGTCCGCAACGTGATCGGGATGCTAAGACGGGCCGGATTGGTGACGACTCAGCAGGGTGCAAAGGGCGCGCATATTGCCCGACCGTTGAAAAAGATCACGCTGCTCGATGTTTTCAGGGCGGTGGAGACCGAAGACCTGTTCTCTTCTCATCCGCGACCAAATCCGAACTGTCCGGTCGGAGCGCAGATCCAGACAACTTTAGAGGATATTTACGGCCGGTCTCAGGCCGCGATGGAAGCAGAACTAAAAGCGACGACCTTAGATAAGGTCGTAAAGAGTTTTAAGGTGAAGGCTGCATGAGATAGAGCGGCGTTTTTTTGAACACACCTGTAAGGGCAATTATTACAGGTATGATAGATCAAGGAGAAAATAGAAATGACAATAGCAATTACAGGTGCGACGGGCCAACTTGGCCGTCTCGTGGTTAGCAAACTAATCGTGGTTAGCAAACTAAAAGACAAGGGCTCGGACGCAGAGATCATTGCGTTGGTGCGCTCGCCGGAAAAGGCTGCTGATCTCGGCGTTGCAACTCGCGCCGCCAACTATGACAAGCCGGAATCGCTTGATGCAGCTTTAGCCGGTGTGGATACGCTGCTGCTGATCTCATCCAACGAGGTCGGAAAACGCGAGGCCCAGCATCGGAACGTGATCGACGCTGCGAAAAAGGCGGGCGTGAAACGGATCGTTTACACGAGCTTGCTCCACGCCGACACCTCGCCTCTCGATCTGGCGGCGGAACATCTTGCGACCGAAAATGCTCTGAAGGCTTCCGGCGTCCCGTTCACGATCCTGCGCAACGGCTGGTACACCGAAAATTACGCCGGCTCGATCGCAGGTGCCCTTGCCGCCGGAGCGCTGATCGGCAGCGCCGGCGAAGGAAAGATCTCGTCCGCGGCGCGTGCGGACTTTGCCGAAGCAGCCGTCGCCGTTCTCATGAGCGAAGGACACGAGGGCAAGACGTATGAACTCGCCAGCGATGAACCTTATACGCTAAGCGATCTTGCCGCCCAGAACTCGATCCAGAGCGGAAAGGATATCCCGTACAAGGACCTGCCGGAAACCGAATACGCCGCTGACCTTGCCGGCTTCGGTTTGCCCGAGACCTTGGCACAGGCGATCGCCGGTTGGGACACCGCCGCTTCCAAAAACGGACTATTCGACGACAGCCGCCAACTTTCGCGCTTGATCGGCCGGCCGACCACACCACTTTCGGTAGCGGTCGCCGACGCGCTCAAACAGGCAGCCCTGACCGCCAGAGTCTAGCTCCGGCACCAACATGGGCCCGTCGCTGACAGTACTTTTTCAGCGGCGAGCCCATTTTTATTGGATCCGATAAAGATATCGCCGATGCTGGCGTGAAATTCTCATGTCCGCGACCAAAAAATGCGATGCTGGGTGCGCATTTCGTCTGGCACTGTTTCTGAGCGATCCGACGAAACGGGCAAGTTCGCGCGTTACGGCCAA
>JBEBGW010000405.1:0-3799 GCA_040081025.1 Pyrinomonadaceae bacterium
TCCCGGTTCGTCACCGGCCTGATCCTCGGTGTCGGGTGTGCGACGTATATCATGCCCGCGTTGGTTGAGATCGTGAGGAATCTTTCGAGGAAATCGCTCTCAACCTGAGTCCGGTGTCCGGGAGGTATACATGAACCCGTTTTCTAATCGCCAACCCATTTTTTTGTACGCGATGATTTTCGCCTTGTGTGTATCGACTGTTTTCTCACAGCCGCAGAAGCTGGTTGAAAAGGCGTCGTCGATCACGTTGTTATCGTCGAATCGCGATGATATCCATCGCTTGTATGGCACGCCCGCGATCCTGAACGATTCTCCCCAGGAGATTTTTGAGTTCGGGCACACGACCTTATACGTCCACTACTCCCTCGGCACGTGTGCCGAAACAAAACATCCAAATGGATGGGACGTCCAAAGAGAAACAGTGATCAGCATGTTCTTCGATTTCACGAAACCGATCGAAGTGGGGGCTCTCGATCTTACTACTAAGAAGGGTTTCGTAAAGTTCCGAATCCGTGATTCAGTGGATGCATGGTCATTTGAGAACGATGAACTGGGAATCCGTTACGTTCTAAAGACGAATGGCAAGATCGAATCGGTCTCAATTTATCCCAAGAAGAGCGAAGATAGCAGGCACTGCGACGCGGTACTCCGGAAAGTACTCTCGACACTTGAATCGAACCGTTTTCAGGCGTCCCGTTCGTCAATTTCAGCAAGCGACGAAAAGTTTGTTCCTCCTTGCCTAATTAGGCTGTCAAACAACCAGAACTTCTAAATCTCTGACGAAAAAGATGATACACGCTTGATGTGTGAGACAGGAACATTCGTTGACTATACGTCGTAGAAATAGCAGAATTGGAGGTTAGCGATATGAGTTTTGACCGTGATTCCGCCACTGAGGCCGCGATGCGAGATCTTGCCCGCAGGCTTGGAGTGAGCGAGGGCGACGTGTCTGTTTCGGGCGTGGCCGACAGGGACTTTCCGGATATGTCATTGGGAGCTCCGGTTGGGGACGAAGCGTCGGCAATGATGATCGCGACGGGCTGGGAGATCGGGCTTAAAGCCAACGGCAAATCTTACGAGTATCGGGCGGATAAATATCAGCTTCGGGCCAAAGGGTTTGAAGGAAAGAACTATCTCGTCAAGGGATAACGGCATCTAAAGCTTCAGGAGTATTTATATGAATCGCGGTAATTTTTTGGTTCATCTGATGGTCGCGGTGATCTTGATCGCGTTGGCGGCGGTTGTAGGCCAGATCGGACGCTGGCGTACGATGCTGAAGGTTCAGGACACTACGCCCAGAAAGGTCAACACTGCTCCGTCGGTAAAGGTCGTCGAACGCGATGGCAAGCCTGAGCTTTTGGTGAAGTTCAAGCCGAACGTCGGCCGTTCCCAGATGGACCGTATTGCCGCTTCGCTGAACGATCGTATTGACGACAGGTATGAGGCGATAAATGGCCTTACCGCCGTCGATGACCTTGATTACGCCGATATCTCTGAGGTCTTGAGGCAGTATCAGGCTATGTCGGATGTGGTCGAATATGCCGAGCCCAATTTCGAGATCGCTCTCGATGATTCGGTCGATCGTAATTCGCGGCCGGTTTCACTTGCACCTAATCCTGTCGGTGCTCCAAACGATCCACTGTTTGGCGATCAATGGGCGCTGAACAATACGGGGCAAAACGGCGGTAAGGCCAATGCTCACATCGATGCGTTAAAGGCGTGGGCAAAGACACAGGGAAGTTCCGAGGTTGTCGTCGCCGTGCTCGACACCGGCGTCGATTATTCGCACAAGGATCTGGTAGAGAATATGTGGATCCGTCCGGCCAGTCTTCCTCAGTACGTAGATAGTGAACTCGGTTCGATCGACGATATCCGCGGCTATGACGCGAACGTAAATGCGGGTGATCCGATGGACGACAACGGCCACGGAACCCATGTTGCGGGCATTATCGGAGCCGAGGGAAATAACAGCGAAGGCATTTCGGGCATCAACTGGAACGTCAAGATAATGCCGCTCAAATTTCTCGGCCGCGGCGGCTTCGGTAATGTAAGCGATGCGATCGAATCGATCAACTATGCGATCGACCGGAAGAAGAACGGCGTGAATCTCCGCGTGATCAATGCACGCTGGGGTTCGACCCAAAGGTCGAAGGCGCTTGAGGACGCGATCCGAGCTGCGGGCGAAGCAGGAATTCTGTTCGTTGCGGCAGCCGGAAACAGCAGCACGGACAACGATCGCCGAGCACACTACCCGTCAAACTACGACCTTCCGAACATGCTCAGCGTAGCGGCACTCGACCGCAATGACCTTTTGGCAAGTTTTTCGAATTATGGAGCGAAGACTGTTCACGTTGCTGCTCCCGGACGAGAGATCACGTCTACGTGGTTGGGAGATCAGTATCGCGAAGCATCGGGAACGTCGATGGCGGCTCCGCAGGTCGCGGGAATCGCAGCATTGATACTCGCGAACGAGCCGAAGCTCTCGATGGCAAAGCTGCGAGAACGCATCATGAAGTCGTCCGATCCGATCGATACTTTGCTCGGAAAGGTCGCTGTCGGCGGAAGGCTGAACGCCGCCAAGGCTCTCGGCGAATAGGCGTTAACCATCTGACACACACTGCCGACGAAATGGGGCGTTAGTTACGGAGACCGTACAACTAATCACAATTTATTGATCCCTAAAGCCTTGCAAATGCAGGGCTTTATCTTTTTTGTGCAAAGGTTCGCAAAGATTGGCATATTCATTGCAATAAACAGGGCAAGCAATGCTCGGGCATTGCCCGGACATAACTTTGTTGGGGAGAAAACAATGAATCGAATTAGTAAATTTATCGCTTTGGGTGTGTTTGGGTTAGTGTTTCTTGCATTACCTTCGATCGCGTCGGCCCAGTACTATCCGGGCGGGAACAATGGCGGTTACGGGAACGGTGGCTACGGCAACAACGACTTGCGCTATGTCGCAGACCGCCTTGTTCGCCAGAGCAAAGATTTTGAGCGTCGCGTCGACAACACCGTAGATAACCGAAACGACCGCGGCGGTTGGGGCAACAACAATGGTGGTTGGGGTAACAATCGCAACGGTGGGAATTACAACGACGATCTGAAGCAGGTCGCGGGTGATTTCCGACGTGCGGCCGAAAACTTTGAGAACAAGTACGGCAACGGTCGAAACATGCGCAACAGCGAGGATGCGGCTCGACGCCTCCTCGACGCTGCATCGCGGATGGACAACGCTTTACGTAACAACGGCGGCGGTGGCGGTCGCGGCGGTCGAAATGGCGGCGGCAATCTCAATGGCCAGTGGAACTCGATGCGTGGCGATATCAACGCCATCGCTCAGACCTACGGCTACAACGGCGGATACAACCGCGGCGGCAACAACAACCGATATCCGAATCGCAACGGCGATTGGCGAAATCGCGTTCCGTTCCCGCTTCCTTTCTAAGTTTTACTACAACTGAAGGACGGATAAGGCTCGAACTTGAAAGGGTTCGGGCCTTTCTCATTTCGGCGTTGCACTTTAGACTAAACACCAATGCCCGGGACACTCTTCTTAGTCGCGACGCCGATCGGCAACCTTCAGGACATAACGTTCAGAGCGGTTGAGACATTGAAGGCCGTCGATGTGATCGCGTGCGAAGATACGCGGCACACTCGGAAGCTCCTCAACGCTTTCGAGATCTCAACGAAACTCGTTAGCTATCACGAACACAACGAGGGCGAACGATCTGACGAGCTGGGCCGGATGTTGATCAACGGTCGATCAGTCGCTGTGGTTTCCGATGCTGGCACGCCGGGA
>JBEBGW010000406.1:0-3799 GCA_040081025.1 Pyrinomonadaceae bacterium
CGATCTCGCTCTTGTTTGATACACAATCCATTCCGAAACCGCCCGAGATGATCTTCGCTGCGGACGATCCCGCCGAATTCGAACCCGAAACGTTTACCTCCGATTCCGCGGACGAATTCGAAGTCGATTCGGAATTGCTCGACATCTTTGCCGAGGAGGCGGAGGAACTGCTTCGCAGCATCGACGCTAGCCTCGACAATCTTTCAAAAGATCGAAACGACAGCGATTCACTCTGGGAGATCCGTCGAAACGCCCACACCTTCAAGGGATCTGCGGGTATCGTCGGGCTAAAACAGTTGTCCGAAGTCGCCCACCGGGTCGAGGATCTGCTCGATCGCTTGGCGGAAATAAAGTGCGGAGCAAATGATCAGATCATTGAATTGCTCCACCGTTCTACCGCTTGCCTGAAATCTCTCGTCGGCGGCGAACGATCGGATAAGCTTTTCAGGTCTATCTCGCAGCTCTACTACGACTTCGACATTGTCCTGTCTTCGCTGAACCAACCGGCACCGACAGTACGTGTCGAGATCATCCAACCGACAATCGAGCCGAAGATCGTTTTCGCTCAGGAGTTGGTCGAAGTCGCTGTGCCCTCCGGCGAATCCACACCTTTGGATCAGTCGATCCTCGATCGACTATTCGGATCCGAGGCAGCAGAGGTTTTCGTGCAGAGGCCCGCCCCGTCAAGATCCGTCGTCAGAGTTTCGCTCGACCGGCTCGACGATCTGATCCGTATCACCCGCGACATGCTGATCGGCCGTTCCGTTTTTGAGCAGAACCTTAAATCGCTCGAAAGACAGATCGACGATCTGCACAACGCTACGCGAAGACTGCAGACAACGAGCACAAAATTGGAGATCGACTTCGAAGCCTCGATGATGGGCTCGGGCTCATCTCTTATCCAACGCGGGAATATCGGAAACCCGGTCGGACAGGGCTCGTTCGACGAACTCGAGTTCGATAAATACACAGATTTCCATCAGAGCACACGAGAACTGGCCGAGACTACGAGCGATACGTTCTCGATCAACGCTTCGCTCGACCTGCTTCGCGGCGGTTTTGAATCAGTATTCGACGAGCAGCGTCGACTTATCGACGAGCTACAGGAGTGGCTCCTTCACGTCCGAATGGTAGAGTTCAACTCGCTCTCGCCGCGGCTACAGCGTGCGGTCCGGGTGACGTGCGACGAGGAACACAAGAAAGCCGAACTCCGGATCGTCAACGAATCGGTTGAGGTCGATACACAGATCCTCGATTCGCTCATCGAACCGCTGATGCACCTTCTGAAGAACTCGGTCGCCCATGGGATCGAGGATGCGGAAACTCGGCGGCTAATGGGCAAGCCTGAGTCGGGCTCGATCGAGATAACTGTCGAAAACGACGAGACGCATATCGTCCTCCGAGTATCCGACGACGGCCGAGGTATCTCGCCCGAAGCCGTAAAAGAAAAAGCGGTGGCTCTCGGTGAACTTACCGAAGCTCAGGCCGCGGAACTCTCCGATGAAGAAGCTCTCGAACTCATCTTCCTCCCCGGACTCTCCACCGCCGAGAAACTGAATCTAAGCGCAGGCCGCGGTGTCGGAATGAGCATCGTTAAGGAGAGTATCGCAGCCGGCCGCGGTTCGATCGTGATCGAATCGGCGTCGCTCAAAGGAACTACATTCGTCGTCCGGATGCCGCTTGCCCTAGCCGTGACAAAGGTCCTGCTCACGCGCGTCTCGGGCCGCACGTATGCCCTGCCGATGCGTCCGATCACTCACATCGCTGAGCTGACGGACGACGTCTTCGCCGGCATTGACGGCAAGAAGGTCGACATCCTTGGCAAGAAATTGCCGCTCTACCAATTGCCCGTTTTCCTCGGAAATGACCCACTCGAACCTGCCGAACTTCTTGGGCGTTCCGCACTCGTCTACGAATCAGCTGACCGCTCCTGCGCGATCGCGGTCGAAGAGGTGCTGACGACAGAGGAGGTCGTGATCAAACCGCTCGCGAAGCCTCTCGATAAGATCAACGGCATTCTCGGCGCCGCCATCCTCGGTAACGGGGAACTAGTGCCGATCATCGATATGCATTCGCTGCTGAGGAAAAAAACACCCAGCAAGCCGATAGCGTCCCCGCCCCTTCTGCGCGAGAAGACGGTCTCGATCCTGATCGTAGACGACAGCCCGAGCGTCCGACACATGACCTCGAAAGTGGTGAAGTCGGCAGGATGGGAAGCGAGAACTGCCAAAGACGGACTCGAGGCGCTCGAGCAACTCAAAGCCTGCGACGAACTCCCGGCGATCATTCTGAGCGACATTGAGATGCCGCGGATGGATGGATACGAGTTTGCCGCATCGCTTCAACGCAGCGAAAAATTCAGTCACATTCCGGTGATAATGATCACCTCGCGCACGGCCGAAAAGCATCGCGAGAAGGCGCTCGAAAGCGGCGTTTCGCAATATCTGACGAAACCATACGAAGACCGCGAACTGATCGATTCGATAAAGATCCTGGCGAAGCTTACTTAACTGGTGGCTTGCTTGGACGAAGCTCGACCTTGCTTGGCAGGGCACGTTCGGGCATGTGAATAAGATCGACGATCACCTGAGCGATGTCAGCCGGTTGGAGCTGCCATGACTTCGCGTCGCTCGGCGTATCTCCGCCAAACGCAGTATTCACGCTGCCCGGACAGATATAGCTGACCTTGATGTTTTCCTGTCGAACTTCCTGCATCAACGCCTCAGAGAATCCGTTCAATCCAAATTTCGACGCGTTGTAAGCCGCCATCTTCGGATGAGCGTTCTGCCCGGCTAATGACGAGATATTGAAGATGTATCCGCCGCCCCTTTGCTTGATCAGGGGGATCGCGTGGTGGCAGCAGTAGAAGACTCCGTTGAGATTCGTTTCCATCGTCTGCCGCCAATCCTCCCCCGTAAGCTCTTCGACAGTCTTGCCGAAATACCCGACGCCCGCGTTATTGATCAGGATATCGACACCCGCGTACAGGCGAACGCATTCGGCGAGCATCATCTTGACCTGCTCTTCGCTTCGCACGTCGCAAAGCTCACCGTCCACTGGCCCAAATTGCGAAAGCCGCGACATCGAATCCTTAAGATCCACCTTGTCGCGGCCGCAAATAAATGCCGTCGCCCCTTCCTTTAGCAGCCGTTCGGCGATCGCGTACCCGATTCCCTTCGCACCACCGGTCACCACAGCTACCTTTCCCTTAAGATCCATTTAGTTCGCTTCACCTTCGCCGGCATCCTTCTCTTCGGCCTTCGGCATTTTGATGCGCGGCGGCTCAGCGTCCGAGAGCTTTCGCCAAACGAGTGTGATCCCGTCTTTCTCGATCCCGACGATGCGAAAGACGACTATCACGTCGCGCCGTTTATCGTAATCAAGCTCGTTGTATCGGATCCCGCCGGCTGCCCGCACGACCTTCCCGCGATACGCGACCACGCGAAGTGCGTACGTTCTGTCCAACCGGGGATCGACCTCTTTCGAATAGACGAAGTTCCCGCTCGTGACGCCACGGTTCAACAGGCTATCGATCTGGGCGACATCTTCCGAACTCGTCGACGGTTGAAATTCCGTAAGAAACTTCATTCCAGGAGTTGTAAGAGATGCAGACTCGATCGCCACATCGCCAAGCTCGACCGCGATCGAGTGCATGAAAACGCCGGTTATCCGCAGCTTGTCATTCGCATAGGTAAGATCGGCGAGATGTCTCAGCCGGTAGCCTTCGGTTCGAAACGAATATGAATTTCCGGCACCCGGAAAGGAAAACTTCAGACATTCTTCCTTGACGGTTACAACT
>JBEBGW010000407.1:0-3798 GCA_040081025.1 Pyrinomonadaceae bacterium
GTCATGGGCCCAAGGGGCACGTCGTCCCCGCGCCCGCGTCCCTGCTGTTGGGTCTGCTCGGTTTACCCGGCCTCTTCTTGCTGCGTCGCCGCAAGACCACCGACGCAACACCCGAGGTGAACGAAGTCATCGCGTAACGCTCCGCCTATTTCTTCGCGCGTCTTCGGTCCTTCTCATACATTCCGAGGCCGTAGTTCCGGCCTTTCCAATTCACACCGCTTCCGATGCGCCCCTTGACGCCGATCTGAGTTCCTTTCGTCGGTACGATATCTTCCGTCATAACCCAGATCGATCCAGTCCCATCGTCGATCTTGTACGCTCCGCCGCGGATAGGTGTGCCCGGGATCGACACGCCATAGCTATCCTGGACCGTGCCGGCGATCGCGACATCTTTGTTTTCGTATCTTGATGGATTCGCCGAGATATCAGCGATGCTGATTCGTTCGGGACACGCGGCGGCGAAGGCAGTGGCAAATAAGGCAATTCCCAAAACAAGGGTTCTTTGTATCCTGTTCATGCGTTTCTCCTGTTATTCGATCGGTTCGGGAAGAGCCTCATCCGATAAAGATTCAGATACGGCCCAAAAGTTTGCCAAAATACTCTACTTCTGCCATTCTTTTTCGGCCCGGTAACAAACCTATGTCCTCGGTGATCGCGGACAATTGTTCCTTTTCGTCGAGCGTAAAGGATGACATATGGCACCCTCAAAAGGACGATAAGTCATACGAGTGGTGGTATTTTGACGCGCTTTCGGATGACGGCCGCGAGGCAGTGGTTATAGTTTTCCTTGATAACTTCATTTACTCACCTCGATACAACCAGGAATCGATGCGTATCACAGGGAACCAACGTTGCCCTGCGGTATCTTTCACGTATTTTCGCGACGGCAAGGCCATTTACAAGTCAACAACTGAGTTCCACTCATCGGATTTTCGCGCGAGCGAAGACCGGCCGGAGGTGCAGATAGGAGATTCCGGATTCGTAATGGACGCAGCGCGATACGGATCGGGATACATGGTCACGGTTAAGGCTTGCCTACCGGGATCACGCACGCTTGACGCAAAGTTCGAATGGCTCTCGGTCGAAAGTGATCTGCTTCAGGGAGGATTTTCCGATACAGATACCCGCCATTGCTGGAACATGGTCGCTCCCCGATCCGACGTTACCGGACGCATCAATGTCTCGTCGACCTTCGATGGGGAATTCGAGACGATCCATTTCCGAGGAACGGGATATCACGACCATAATCTTGACAACCGATGGCTCGCAAAGACCGTACGTGATTGGCACTGGGGCCGTGCCCATTTTGCGGACTGCAGCGTTGTTTTCTGCAGGTTTCGCGAGATAGGATCCAAGGAACCGCGAACTAGATTGATCCTGATCCGCGACGGAGTTCTTGAGAATTTCGATGTAGAAATGCACGAGCAGCAGTATGTTCGGGACAAGTTCGGTATCCGGTATCCGTCTGAGCTTGAAATGATGTCGGCCGAAGGCATCAAAGTTCGCGTAAAGCCCATCGCGATCATTGATTCGAGTTTCTATTTCCTGAGGTTCTTGAGCGAGATCACACTCGGTATCCCAGGTCGACCTGATCATTCTACATCCGCGATCACAGAGTTTATTGCACCCAAAACACTCAAGTATCGCTGGCTGAACTGGCTCGCCGACGTCCGTACGGGAAAGAACGGCGAATCATCGTATTTCTAGCCGCTTTGGAGCCATAGATTCCTTGCTTTCTCTTTCCCGGCTTTCTAAACTATATGTTTCGGCGGTCGCGCTCCGTCGTCCCTACCCATATGACACACAATCTGTTTAGTACGCGGCAGGCGTTCGTGACCGGCTCCGGCTCGGAGGGCGTTTTCTATTCGTTGCCTCAGCTCGAGAAAGAGGGTATCGGTACGATCTCGCGACTTCCGATCTCGATTCGGATCGTCCTCGAATCTGTCCTTCGAAATTTCGACGATGGCAAGAAGGTCAGCGAGGCAAATATCCGTGCACTTGCCTCGTGGAAGGCTGAGGAGGAGCGAACCGAAGAGATCCCGTTCGTCGTCGCTCGCGTGATCCTGCAAGACTTTACGGGTGTCCCTCTTCTCGTAGATCTCGCCGCGATGCGTTCGGCAGTTCAGAAAATGGGTAAAGACGTGAGCGTGATCGAACCACTCGTACCCGTAGATCTGGTGATAGATCACTCCGTGCAGGTTGATTATTCCGGCAGTGAATCCGCGTATGAGCGGAACATGGAGATCGAGTTTATACGGAACGGCCAGCGCTATCGATTCCTGAAATGGGGAACCCAAGCTTTCAACGGATTCCGCGTCGTGCCTCCTGGAATCGGGATCGTTCATCAGGTGAATCTGGAATATCTCGCGAAAGGCGTGTTCGATCGCGACGGCGTGTATTTCCCGGATTCACTAGTCGGGACGGATTCGCACACTACGATGATCAACGGACTCGGCATCGTCGGCTGGGGTGTCGGCGGGATAGAAGCAGAGGCCGGGATGCTCGGCCAGCCCGTCTATTTCCTCACGCCAGATGTTGTCGGCGTCAACCTGTCGGGCGATTTGCCGCAGGGAGCCACCGCAACTGATCTTGTACTACGTATCACCGAAATGCTCCGTAAAGCCAAGGTGGTTGGCAAATTCGTCGAGTTTTTTGGTGAAGGTGCAGCGGCACTTAACGCGACCGACCGGGCGACGATCGCGAATATGGCTCCGGAATACGGAGCGACAATGGGCTTTTTCGGCGTGGACGAAAAAACCTTGGAATATTTTGCGGCCACCGGGCGATCTTCCGAACACGTAGATACCATCCGTAACTACTACACGGCTCAAGAGATGTTCGGCATTCCTCGCGAGGGCGAGGTGGATTATTCGACTGTGCTCGATCTAAATCTCGAAACGATCAATCCCTCGGTCGCAGGTCCGAAGCGTCCGCAGGACCGCATCGAGCTTTCGAGTCTTGATGACCGGTTTCTCGAGTTGTTTTCACAGCCTGTTGCCGATGGCGGATATGGGAAGGTGGCGGATGACATTGACAAGCGATACGTTGTAAACCTCTCGGGATTTCCTTCTGACGTAGTGCAGGGCGGTGGAAACCAGGATTCGAAGTCTATTCCGCTTCCGGTTATTGGTGAGGTCAGCGAGCGAAACACGAACGTGACCAGTGAGGTCGAGATGATCAACAATCGCCCGACCCCGGATCGCGTAACGCAGGAAGGTGATGGATATGAACCAGTTCAGACTGACATCGGAAACGGTGACGTGCTTATAGCGGCGATTACGTCATGCACAAATACATCGAATCCGGCGGTGATGATCGCCGCGGGAATCGTTGCGAAGAAGGCCGTCGAGAAGGGGATGAAGGTTCCACCCTACGTGAAGACCTCGCTGGCTCCGGGATCGCGCGTGGTCACGGAATATCTTAACAAGACCGGACTGACGACCTATCTGGATAAGATCGGATTTAATCTTGTTGGATACGGCTGCACGACTTGTATTGGAAACTCAGGTCCACTGGATGCCGGAATCGAGGAAGCGATAGTCGAACACGACCTGATCGCCGCGTCGGTTCTCTCGGGGAATCGCAACTTTGAGGCCCGGGTGCATCAAAACATCAAGGCGAATTTTCTGATGTCGCCGCCGCTCGTGGTCGCATACGCTCTTGCGGGAACGGTAATAAAAGACGTTTACCTGCATCCAATTGGGAAAGACAGCGAAGACAATGATGTTTTCCTGAAAGATATTTGGGCATCGCTCGATGAAGTGAAGGAAGTTTTGCAGGGAGCGACCGATCCGGAGA
>JBEBGW010000408.1:0-3789 GCA_040081025.1 Pyrinomonadaceae bacterium
CTTCTGAATGTGCTCCAGGAAGATCTCCTTCTCGTCTACAAATTCTTCCTTTTTCTTCACCATTATGCTTAGTCTAACACCCGGTTTTACGTTTCGCCATAGAAATTGCCGTTAGAAGCTCTTGGGTGTGCTCTCCACCCGCCAACCGAACGGATCGTTCGGCAAGGTCAAGGTAGATAGATCGGATGTCTTCATCGACGTTCCCTTCGAACGCACCGAGATGTCGCTCGAGAGCGGCGACATCGCCCCGCACGAAGGGGCCGGTGAGGGCTTGCTTTGTCGAGCGGTCAGCTAGATTGGACACGGTGCTGTTAAGGAGCGGAAACAGGATACTATGGGCGCGGTCTCGGGCTATACCGCATTCGGTAAGCATCTCGATAGCTGCGTCGAAAAGGGCGGTAACGTTGCCACTCGCCATCACGGCGGAAGCATGGTAGAGCGGTTTTAGCTGAGTATCTATTGAGAAGTGTTTCCCTTTGAGGGCGTCAACGAGAGCCATCGCGGCCTCAACAGCCGCAGCGTCACCTTCGACACAGAAAAATGCCCCGGAGAATCGTTCGGCCCCAAGTTCAGGGTCACTTATCGACACCAGCGGGTGCATTGATCCAACAGCGACGTTTTTCTCTTTCAAGCCCGAGAGTTCGTTCGAAGAAAGAGATCCGCTGAGGTGAAGCACTACCGCCGGAAGCTGGGCCATTTTAGCAATGGTCTCGGCGGTTGGACGAATATCCTGATCGGCAGTCGCGATCAATAAAATATCGGAGTCGATCGCATCGACTGAACCGATCGTCGCAAGCTTTTGAGCATCGATCCAAGTAGTGGCAGGCGGACCGGAGTGATAGATCAACTGTTCTATCGAAACCCCGGCGCGATCAAGAGCTATCGCCAAGGCTCCACCAGCGCGTCCGATGCCGACAATGGAAACTGTTTGCACGAGGCTAAAATACCGTCAGCCTTAATGAAAAGCAAAAGAGTCAAGCGAGCGAGAGGACGGCGGATTCGACGTCGGCTTCGCTGAGCAGGCGTTCACCATCTGATTCGGTGCTGCGCGACGTTCCTTTTATGCGAGCGTGTGCAAGCCTGAATGCGCGGGCGTGATCAGAGGTCCACTTTTCAGGCCGCGAACCTGAGCCGACGAACCTTTCGACGTCAAGCAGCGCCTTCGTGAGAACCTCTTCATCGGCCGAGTTTGCCAACCTTCCCAGCTGATCAGCGACCGGCTGCAACGAATTATTCAAGGCGCCGAGGACTTCATCGATCGCGACATGGAACGCCGTGTCGAGATCGTTCACGATCGATTCCCACTTTTGGCGGGAGGACGTCTCAAAACCACAAGAACATCGTGTCTCGATCTCAAGAAGATCTTGAGTCTTTGCCGCGCAATCAAGACGTTTCATATTGGACAGCAACTCGGTAACGTTCGCGGTCGTCGGATCGCTCGGCACGAGATCGGCAATATTCCTGTAGAACCACCAGTCTTCACTTTCCAGAAGCTCGCCTGCTTTCTCCTGCAGTCCGTGTGAACGCATTACGGAGTCGTGACCGTCGACGTAATACGAGATGTAGGCGGACTGGAATTTCGAAAACGCATATCCGATCTGCCTTGTATGTTCGCGGTCAGGAGAAGCTCCAAACTCGCTCAACGCAGCGAAGACCTCGGCACGAGCGGTCTCAACGGCCGGCTCGCTGGTCGCCGCCGCCGTGAGAACATATCTTTCGATCCTTCCGCGTTCAGCAAGGCCGTCGAGATAGATCCGGACCGTTTCGAGATCGGCTTTCGCCCTCTCAAACCGTTCCGGTTCATCCTGGAAAGTCTCGGAGACCCGACCGAGGCATTCCTCAACGGAGCTTTGACCGTCAAGATACTTTCGCAGTAAAGAGGCAGAAGCCCCCAAAGTTCTGGATGTACGGGTTACCGATTTCCAGATAACAGTATTGAGTGATTCTTCCGGGACCTCATTGAAGTGTCCAAGTACCCTGGCCGAATCCCACTCGGCCAGCCAAACCTGCGCTCCTTCGCGGAACTTCACGAGATCGCCTTCGATACCGATATCGACAAGGTCCGCTCGGTTTGAGAAGCATTTCGCCCACTGCGTGAGTTTCGCGGTCGAGTAGGTCGAATCTTGCGGTCGCGCGAGACCGACAATGTCGTCCCAGATCATCCGCAGGTCGAGCGAACGCTGATTGATCCTGTCGCCCTTGGACGTTACGAACTCGATCATCCGCTGCGAGACCATCGCCGAAAGGATGAGCTGTTGTGCTTCGCGAACGACCCCGTTGGGCGGCTTCCTAAGCTCCTGATATACGAGCTTTAGATCAGTCGCCTCGGTCCCGGAGCTCTCGACAACCGCTTCGATCCGCTTAACAAGATCGAGGGAAAGAAGCTGCTCTTTGTTAGCGGGATAATAGACGCCCTCCGAAAGTTTTACGAGTCCGAGGGGGAGTGCGAAGGTCTGAGCGAGCTGTTGGACATCGCCGAGTTTCTGGCGAGATCCGCTGTAAAGATCGGAGACGAGGCTGGAAACCTCTGCGAGGCCAAGACTTTGGAAGAAGAACGGATGCTGCGGATAACGAGTTTCGAAGAGCGGCTCGAGCATCGTCGAGAATAGATTCGAGAGCGTTGGTGCCGTCCTCGCCTCGTCTGAGAGGTTATAGTCGAACCCGTCGATGATCATCCGTCCATCTTCAAAGAATGCCCGGCTGATGGCGCGGTCGAGAACCAGCAGATGCGAGTGAAATGCCCCGCGGACCTGTTCGGGAAACTGTTCGCGAATTGCGAGATCGGTTTGCAGAACATGAAACCGTTTGATGGCGTCGCGTTCGTCCGGGGTAAGTTCGGCCGCCCGCCAGACAGCCTTTGGCAGTTCACCCGTCTGACCCGATACAGGTGGCTCCGTCGTTAGGTCGATGATGACTTCCCAATCGTGGTGATCGTCGTGAACATGGCCGTCAGCGACACTATTCCATATCACACGGCCGCGTCGATTTCCGCCGCGCCAAATAAGGCTGGATTCGCTGACCAATTTTCGCGTTCCGTCGGCGGCGAAGAACAGACTGTCGGTGAAGCGTTCGTGGAAAAGACGTTGGAGAGTCTCGTCAGCCTTTGCATTGTCGATCAATCCCGCCGCCGCATCGAGAGCCTGATTCAGACCGTCGTTGCTACTGACGCGCAGGCCGTATCGGACTTCCCTGCCCTCTTCGGCATAGACCTTAACTTCGTCCGGCATTGCGGCCGCAAACATTCGAATGATCTCTTCGACGGTCTTGTTTGCCTTCTTCGGGTCGCTTTCATCGAAGATAAGCGTTCCGGAGCTGATCTCGCCGGCGGTAGTTCCCTGCCCTTCGAGCGAAAGGACCAACAGGGCCTTCAAGATAAGTTTCGCTTGAAGCCGCTGCATCACCGGTATCCGAGCGACTACATCCGAATTGAGCCGGTCATACGCATCAAAGGCTTCTTTCAGGTCTTCTACCTTCCGGAGTTCGTTCTCGGCGCTGTCGAACACCTCGTCGAGCGCGATCAGCGAATTTGCGGGGCGACCGAGAATGCGTTCACCAGCTTCTGCCGCGAATGAAAGAAGGGCGAAGTCGTTGACGTACAGACGCACGAACGGAGCGACATCAAGGATCGCGGGATGGAGCGGATACAGCGACATAAACCGCTGCTCGCTCCAGCGGAAAGTCGGCATCACCTCGCGGAAATAGTCGTAAACATCATGCAAGACCGGCCGAAGCGCTTGTTTCTTAGGAAAAACGAACGAATCAACAACCTTGTAGAGGTGCTCCTGATCG
>JBEBGW010000409.1:0-3786 GCA_040081025.1 Pyrinomonadaceae bacterium
TAAAAGAACTGGCACCATAATTAAAATAGTCGGCGGCAATACGTGAACTGACGGGTGGCAGCTCTGTAATGATATCTTCGCCGGCAAATTTGTTGCGGCCAAGGATCCGCTGCGTGAGGTTTCGCTGAAGCTTAACGACACGCTTGCCGTGCTGCCAGGTCCGCTCGCTCCGGGTAGTGTTTCCCCGACTCGCGCTGCCTCGAGTACGTCGGTTCCGACGCGAACTGTTTCAAGTCCCAGCACAACCTCGGCGAATCGACCGGTCTCGATGACTACAGGTGCAAAGCGCGAACCGGCCGTGGGAATGACGACCACCGAGATCTCGCAGAGCACATGGGGCGCACCGACGAGCAAGCGCACCTCAACGACCGCAAACGGCACCACGGACGTGTGGACCTACACAGGTAAGGGAACTGTCTATTTCTTCAACGGCAAGGTAACGCAGATCCTGCGTTAGGGTTTCGTAAGAGCAGCGGTCTTTTTGTCAGGCTCGCAGGCCTCGATCGGCTTTTTGGAATTTCCAATTGCCGTAGCGGCGCCTTCGAGCCCTAGCTTTTCGCGGATGTACTTTTCCGCGTCCGCCTTCACGAGTTCGCCGTTAACGAGTGTCGTTTTCTCAGTCAGAACATCACCCGAAGGCTTGAGCGTCGCCGGATCAAGCAGCACATACCACGGCGTTCCCCACTTACGTTTGTCCCCAGCTTCGGTGCGAAGCAAGTAGTGATTTGAGGTTAGCCGGGCCGTCTGATTGTCCGATTCGTAAACAGACGGGAAAGTCAGCTTGTACTGATCGAGATGATCTTTCATCTTCCCAACCGGATCGTATTCGCCCACGCCGATTATCGCCAATCCCGACGCGGCATACTTATCGTGCAAACCTTGAACGAACGCGAGGTCGTGTCGCCAGTTCGGACACCACGGAGCCCAATATACGACCATCACTAGCTTTTTTCCCTTCGCAAACGAGCGCAGATTCGTCTCACCGCCGCCTTTGACGTTCTTCAGCGTCCAATCTTTATACGCAATGGGTTTTTCAGCGATCGGCGACTGCTCGTTCTGAGCGATCGCGAGTGCGGCAAATACGAGCGCGAGGATAAGTGCGGAAATATATCTCATCGATTTAAAGCCTAAGTGTTGAGATGGCGAATGACAAGGAAAAAGTTGGTCATCGAATGCCGAAGCCCGCGCGTTAGCAAGGGCGTAACTCACAACTCTATCGTTCCGGATTCCGCCTGAGACCGCCTTCGCAAGATCCGCCCCCAATGAACAATATTGAGATAGATTCCCGTGACGGCAGACAGAGTTGCGAGTGCGGAGAAGATCAGCAGCAGCGTTACCTGCCAGCCCCCGGCAAAGAAATAGAAATGAGCTTCGCGAAAAAAACGCGTTTTCAAGGTCGGTGGTTTTGAGAACGACGCTTCGCCGGTTTCGGCGTCAATAAATATCGAATCCGCGCCAAGTCCACCGATAGATTGGTACTGCGGCCTGCCGTCCTTCATCAACAGCGTCAGCGCCGTGGTAGGCAATGTCTTCCCCGACAACTCATTCGCCTTCGCCATCGCGTCAGCGGGAGCTATCTTCACGCGAGCCGAATCGATCTTCTCGACCGTCCCGCCCTCGACCATGTTCGGCAACGCGTATAGAAACCCGCTCAATGCCCACGCGAGCAGCGGGATAGAAACGATCGCTCCGAGTATCAAGTGCGATTGATATATGAACTTGTTCATCGCAATAACTATCCACTATCCACTTGTCACTATCCACTGAAGAATCGCGGATTGTGTGCTAATCTTTTTTCAAATGAGCACCCCGACGGTTACCGACATTTTCAAGCGTGCCTTAGAACTTCGTTCCCAGAATGCGGACGGCCTGGTTGGTTCGATCAAATCGCAGCTGCTCACCGAGTTCAGCGGCAATCCGTTCCCAGATACCGCGTATCTGACTATCCCCGAGTACGACAACGTCGTTCCCGAAGAGGATTGGACCGCCGGGCTGCCCGTGACCCTCCGCGGTATTCAGAACGAAGATTGGAACGACGTTATCCTAGGCATCATCATCAGCCTCGAACAGGTCGAGAACTATCCAATTGAATCCGGCCGCGAAGACGACCCCGCCAAAGAATGGCGCAACCGCGGCAAGTCCATTGCCGAAGCCGAAGAGAAGAACCTCAGTAAGTGGATGCCCGAGGAACTGATGGCAATGGCAAAGCGAAACGTCTCAAAGTAGAACTCGTAACTCGAAACTGACAACTGGCAACTGGTGATTATTTCGACAGTTGCCAGTTTTCAGTTTCGAGCTAACAGTTCTTATCCTGTGGCTGCCCTCATTCCGTCAAACGCTAGTTCGGCCTCGAACGTGAGGGCCGCGGCGGAAATATCGTCCCATTCCGGATAGAGGTGCGTCAGGACTATCCGCTTCGGTTTAGCGAATCTTGCGATCTGCTCAATGTCGCTGAGCTGGAGGTGCAGCTCCACCGGTTTGTTCGCGATGAACGAACATTCGATCAGCAACAGATCCACTCCGCGTGCGAAAACACCGAGGTTGGTTGAGTAGCCGGTATCGGCGGAGAACGCTATCGATCCGGACGCGTCCGTAATTCTTATCGCGCAGCTTTCATCCGTGTGCGGAGTCGAGAATGTCTTGGCCGTCCCTTCGAACAAGTCGAACTGTTTGCCGGGCTCGACCTCGATTACCTCCATCGGAAAAGGCTGTTCGAGCAGGCCATAGTCGTAGGCGGAATCAAACGTCGCGATCAATGCGCCAAGTCCCGGCGGGCCATAGATTCGCAAAGGCTTCGTTCGCGATTGCGTGGTCGGAGCGTACTTGGTGCCGAACAAAAACGGGGCCAATCCGCCGCAATGATCGAGGTGAAAATGCGAGATCCAGATCGCGTCAAGATTCGCCCAATCGCATTCTTCCTGAGCCATTCGATGTATCGCAGACGCTGAACAATCGAGCAGGATCGAGCCGCCGGCGGTCTCCAACCAATAGGCCGAACTCGACCGGGTAGGATGCGGGACCGATGAGCCTGAACCGAGGACGATCAATTGCATACGGAGATTCTAACAGGATGTAGAGGATGAGCATGATGTGGAACTCGGTAACGAACACGATCTCGCTACCGTCGGACAAACCATCCTGTCTACCCTGTACATCCTGTTTGAATTCTTTATCCTAGATTCGATGCCTGAAGTAGATATCCTTGCGGTTTTCGCACATCCCGACGATCTGGAACTGACAGTCGGCGGGACGATGCTGCGGATGAAGAGTCTTGGGTATCGGACCGGCGGGCTCGATGTCACTCGCGGCGAGATGGGGACACGCGGGACAGTCGAAGGCCGTGCGAAGGAAGCGGCGGATGCGGCGTCGATCCTGAAGCTCGATGTTCGCGAAAACCTCGGCCTCGCCGACGGACATGTGTTTGTCGATGATCCGTCCAGAACGGGAATAGTGAGGACGTTTCGCCGGTTGAAGCCGAAGGTGATCCTGACTCATCAGTTAGACGACCCGCATCCCGACCACGACCACATCGCCCGGCTGGTACGTGAAGCCGCTCGCCTTTCCAGCATGCGAAACTACGATCCAGAATCCGGTGCCGACGTCATCCCGGTTCCGAAGGTCGCTCACAATATTTTTTCGCGAAACGACCGGCCTTCGTTCGTTGTGGATGTATCGGCGTTTCTTGAGGACAAGATGGCGGCGATCAGGGTGGACGGGGTCCGGATGGGCATTGCGTCGTTCATGGCGTTTCCTCCAAGGGGCGTAGAGCAGAAAATTCAGCGAGGG
>JBEBGW010000410.1:0-3764 GCA_040081025.1 Pyrinomonadaceae bacterium
CTTCTGTCCGCTCGTTCGGATCCACGGGTTCACTGGCGGACAGGAGTGTCCGCCCTCCGTTCATCTCAACAAGCACCTGACTAGCGCCCATGATGTGCCCGGCGACGCTAAATGCCGCCGTGAATCCCTCGCATATCTCGCGAGCCTCGCCGTCGTTCGGCACGAGGTTGAGCAATTCGAGCGCGGCCTTAGCGTCCCGCTCGTCATACAGCGGCAACGCCGGGTCATGTCGGGTCAGGCTGTGACGGTTGCGGTAATCGGCTTCTTCTTCCTGCAATCGTCCCGAATCGGGCAGCAATATCTTCAGCAGATCGCCCGTCGCCCGCGAGGTAAACACCGGCCCTTTGAAGCCAAGCTTCACCAACCGCGGCAGCCACCCCGTATGGTCAATATGAGCATGAGTAATAATAACGGCGTCGATCTCGCTCGCCACAAACGGCGGATCCTGCCAATTCCGTTCGCGCAGTTCCCGGTCACCCTGAAACAACCCGCAATCAACCAAGACCCTCCGGCCATTGCTCTCAAGCAGATACTTCGACCCAGTCACCGAACCGACGCCGCCGTAGAATGTTATCTGCGTCATGGTTTCGGTTTGATCGGTGCTGGAGCTTGCGGCCGACTTCCTTCCTCCGTTATGTTGCACTTTTCGTCCTCGGGAATGCAGATCGTGCCGCAAGGTTTGGTTCCGGGACCGCATCCGCCACCGACGCCGATGGTCATAATGTTATTGACCTTCTTGTTAACGCACGGCGTATTTTTGGCGATCTTCTCGATCTCGCCTTTTATTCTTTTGGTTGTCACCCAGCCCTCCAGAGTAACGACCTTATCTTTGCTCCTCACGTTGATATGGTTCATTTGCGACGCGTACTTCACCTTGATCTTCGCCATGATCGAAGCCACGAGAGCGTCGTCCGTTGTAGCACTGCAGTCAGTCGCTTGCGCCGAAACCGCCAAACTAAAGATCATGACCATAGAAAGCATGAACCCTATTCTCAAAATTGATCGATTTGCCATAAGTTTCTCCTAAGCTATTTAAAATTGGTAATCATCGACAGCAGGCTGTACCGTGACTGCCTGCCATAATAAATAACGTCATTTCCAGGTGAAAAGGTTAATGTAGAAAAGTATAACCGAGTATCGTCATTATCGGTTACTTTTCTTTCTGCTCCGCCCGCCACGCTCATGTGCCAAATATTATCCTTTCCGTCCCGATTAGCCGTGAAAGCGATCGTTTTCTTGTCGGGCGAAAGAAACGTATTTGTTGGATAGGCTTCCCTGAGCAGTTTTACTTCTCTAAATGCTCCCGATTGAATATTCACACTTCCAAACGAGATATCCGCATGAAGGGCACCGGTAGTTTGTTGCGGCATCGAAACTGTCCATAGCGATCCTCCGTCGCCCGCCCAGCCGAGCAAGCGGATCGAGCCGTCTTTCGAAAAGAGCTGCCGGGTGGTGTTCGTCGAGATGTCCAGAACCCAGACCGCGTATTCGGAGAGATTGCCTTCCGTATTCCTTCTCGACGTAAATGCGATCTGCTTGCCATCCGTCGACCAAATCGGCGAATGCAGATAGAAACTCGGATCGCCATTCAGCGAAATCTGTGCTTCCGGCGAACCGTCAACGCCAGCAAGCCAAAGATTCCGCTGGCCGTTTCGCCCAGATACGTAAACTAGCTGTCGGCTGTCAGGCGACCACGCAAATTCGGTCGCCTGAACGCGCAAATATGGAAGTAAGGAGAAAGCCGGGGCCGTCATGGCGTCGCTAACCATCTGGGGCTGTCCGGCCCCCGAGGTCGGTGTCGTGTAAATATGGTGCTTATTACCCGAGACGCGCCCAAACGCCATCTTTTGTCCATCGGGTGAAAAAGTAGGCAGATACCCGGCCTGTCCTATCGGCGTTGAAGAATCACTAGCTTGAAGGCGTTTTATGAATATCTCACCGTTGAAGAGGTTGTTCCCCTGACTCAGATTTTTGACGGACTGATAGATCACCGTTTTACCGTCAGGCGAAACGCTCGGCCAGAGCTCCGAGTCAATATCGGAAGCCACAGTAAATTCATCACCAGTCGAAATATTGACGCCCCAAATGTCGGATTCTTCCTTTGTGGAGCCGTACATAATGCGGCCTCCGTCAGCCGAGATATCGAGGACGAACGAGTCGCGTTCGGCAGATGTGATCTGGTTAATTGACGATCCGACGTCTGCCACAAATATCTGAAATGCTCCGCCTACCGACCAGCTAAAGAGCAGACGGCGATTGTCAGGGTGCCAGACAACTTGCTTCATCTCGGAGTCGGACGAAAGCAGTTTGACCGGATCCCCTCTATCTACCGGACGCCAGTAAAGATTCCAGGAATTATTTTCGACCGAGACATAGGCCACCCGTGTCTGATCCGGAGAAATGTCGATGTGACGAGCCAGGGCTTCCGCCGAACCGGCGACGATCACCTGCTGAATTTGACCATCCGCCTGATTGACCTTGAACATGGCCGATCTGGATTCGAAGAATATGAAACCGTCTGTCGACCAGCTTCTAAGATGGCTGTCGCCGTCCTCCAGATTCGTTATCAGCTTCGGTGTGCCGCCAAGTATCGGTATCCGCCAGAAGCCCGGCTGTTTCCCACGATTGCTGAAAAATGCAAGTTCATCCCCGTTTGGAGAAAAGATAGGGTTGCTCGCCGCGAACTCACCGCTCGTCACCTGTACAGCCTCGCCCGATAAGGTTTGCTTGACCCAAAGTTGTTTTGTGCCGCTTCTGGTCGACGCAAAGGCAACCATTTTGCCGTCCGGAGAGAACGAACCCGAGGCATAGACCTCACCAGGTTGGCTCGCCCAACTGACAACGTCGGCGGTTTTGAGCGACGCCGTGTCCGATTGCTTTGCCGCTCCATACCTTGAAAAAGCAAACCATGTTCCGCCCACGACTGCAGCCAGAAGCACCACGGTTCCGGCAACAAGCAACCACGGCGAACGCGTAGCTGCGACGATACTCGTCGTATTCGCCTGGACGTGTTCCGATGTCAGCATCGCCCCGCCGATCGAGCGGCCATATTCGGCGGAGAATTCGAGTTGCTTTCGCAAGGAACGGATATCTAAGGCGAGATCTTTAATAACCTGATAGCGCTCTTCGCGGTCTTTGCGGAGAGCTTTGGTAACGATGCGGTCGAGTTCGGGCGGGCAGTCTTCGACGAGCCGGGTGAGCGGCTCGGCGTCGGTCTTTAATACGGAGGCGATCACGTCGCTGATCGATTCGCCGGTAAACGGCGGCTTTCCGGCGAACATTTCGTGGATCACAACGCCGAGGCTCCAGATATCTGTGCGGGCGTCGATATCGGCTTTCCCGCGAGCCTGTTCGGGCGACATGTATGTTGCCGTGCCGACGATGTGTCCTGCGGCGGTCTTAAAATGTGCACGCGTCTCATCTTCAGACTGTGCCTCGACCTGCTCGATCAACTTCGCCAGTCCAAAATCGAGTATCTTCACGATCCCGTCCTTGCGGACCATGATGTTCTCGGGCTTGATGTCGCGATGTAGAATCCCGGCGCTGTGAGCCGTGTCGAGAGCAAATGCAACTTGTTCAGCGATCTTGAGGCCCGTGCGTAGATCGAGTTCGCGAAGTGTTATCAGTTCGCGCAGCGTTCTTCCCTCGACAAGCTCGGAGGCGAGGTATGCAGAGCCGTTCTCCTCGCCGAATTCGTGCACGGTCAGGATGTTCGGATGATTTAGAGCCGAGGCCGCACGGGCTTCCTGTTCGAAGCGTTTCAG